>NZ_JAPZSO010000210.1:0-8440 GCF_027531715.1 Microcystis sp. LE19-8.1F
CAGGTGGTCAATTACCTAAGTTTCAGGGAAAAAGTGCCTAATTCTCCCCCCCGATCCCTCCCATATCTGGCACTTTTTGATTTCAAAAAAGCCTAAAGATATTATCCAACAAGGTTTTTAGATTTATTAAGCAAACCCTAATTAGAAATTTTCTTGGGGATTTATGCCCAATTCCCGCAGTTTAGCCGCTAATTTTGCGGATTTCTGCTTTTCCTGTTGGACTTGATTTTCTGCTTCTACAGCCCGATTTTCTGCCTGTTGTGCCGCTTCTGCGGGAGTGGGTACTAATTCACCTTCGGGGGTAAAATAGCGCAATTTATTGGCAGATAAACCCAAATATAAGCCTAATTGTTGACTCCAGAGCCGTCCCTGAGCATTGGGGGTAATCGGTTGATATTGACCGCTAATTAGGGTAAATCCTTCAAATTCTAGGCTTTCTGGGTCAAACCAAAAATAATCGGGAGTGCGAAATATATCTTGATAAATTTGTTTTTTCTCCTCTCGGTCAACTTTGGCGGTACTATCGGAGAGAATTTCCACAATTAAATTGGGATATTTGCCCTCTTCTCGCCAAATTACCCAACTTCTGCGGTTAGGATTGGGATTTGTCCCCAAAACCACGAAAAAATCGGGACCACGGCAGAATTCTGACTTTTTCTGGTTAGGACTGTAATAAATGGTTAAATTGCCGGCGGTAAAATAATCTTCTCGCTCGCGCCACCACCATTCTAAACACTGAATTAATAAAATAATTTGTTGTAGATGTAGGTTGCTTTCCAAGGGTGGTTCATCACTCCAAAATTCGCCTTCTGGGAAGATTATCTCAGGGTTTACATGAGACTCGACTAGGGGTAAGCTTTGAGCGATAGTCATGGTTTATCCAACAGAGATAGGTTGATAATTAATTATAAACTAAATTTGTTACAGCAGTTAGCAATCAGTCCTCAGCCCTTAGCTATTTCACTGTAGATTTATCGATGTTTTAACCTTGCGGATTAGTGCTATCTTTGGGAAGTTGTTGATATTTTTTGTATTCGATTTGATTAAACTAGACCTACCTTTTCTCTAAGATTAGTAAATATTCGGATTTCATGCCATCAGGATTTTTATTCTTGCGAGATTTGAATAACTGTCTGGTTTTAATTCTATCCTCAAAGACGGTATCAAAAACAAAGCCATTTTCCTGAAAATATTCCTTTAATATTCGCCAAGTTTCTACTTCCACTCCATCCACTTTTGGATTACCGACAAAAATGCAAGCTTTCCCAGCTTGTTTTAATTTTCTGGTGGCATTTTCTAAAGCGTTGATGGTGTGACAAAAGTAGGAATCGAGTATTTTATGTAAATTCTCTTTCTCTAAACTCGCTCTCACCTGATTTAAGGTTTCAGTTTCGATTAATCTGGTAGCCTGTCGGTAGGGAATTTCTAGCTTAGAGATTTTTTGCACTTCTTTTTCTGTATATCCTAACCAATATAAATCTAGTTTTGCTGTTCTGATATATTCTTGTGCTTGCAGATAGGGGGGGGAACTAATTAAACAATCTAACTCTAGATTTTGATCGATCTCAAAAGTGGCACTATCTACTCCTCCATAAAAAAGCACCTGATTATAATTATGCCAAGTGACGGCAATATATTGATTAACGCTGGTTAAAGTTTCCAAACTCATCTCTTTAATCGTTCGTTTTAATTCCTCTTGCCAATCTCTTTGTAATAGTTCTTGTATATCTGATTTTTTGTATTTCGATTGAAATAATTTAGGTTTGGTATGTTCTGCATAGGAAAACTGTTTACTAACTTTCACTAAAACCGCTTGAATGATCTGGGAATACAAATCAGGTTCTAGACTTTTTTGACCTGCCCAAAGTTTCTGTAAAACTGCTAAAATATCCTCTGGATACCAATAGTTTAAATTTGACCACTGAGGGATAAATTTATCCTTGCTGGCAAAAACTTCTAAGATTTTTTTATCTAACTCTGAGTAACTCAATGGTTCTTGGTGTTCTGTAATCTTAATCGGTATAATATGGTTTAAAAGATAATTCAGGTCAGTTAAAACCGCATTTCTTTGACAAAGTTTAGCCTCTAAACCCACCGTACCCGAACCAGCAAAAGGATCGATAATCCAATCATCCTTTTTACTGTAGTTATCAAGACAAAATCTCACCACTTGGGGAATAAATTTGGCAGGATAATAATAGATGCCGTGGGTTAGATAACTGGTGCTGTTGATTTCTGGTACTAAATCTCGAAAAGAAACTAATCGTGGGGTTCCCCGATTAAATCCTTCTAAATTATTAAAATCGAAAAGTTCTAACTGCATGATTCGGCTATCAATTCTCCCTAGGGTAGGCCAGCCAATTAAAATAAAGATTAAAACCGTAGTCGATCAATATTCTAACTTATCGTCCCTTAACCTAACCGAGAACTCAACTTTTTTACTTTTTACTTTTTACTTTTTACTTAACGTGATATACTGCCAGAGGAAAAAATGACGTTTTAAATAGTCTGCGTGAATAGCCAATCCTCGACGATCATAGAACAGGTTAGAGTCCTTGACCCCCTGACACAAACCGATCGCATTGCCGATGTCTGGATTGAGGAGGGGGTAATTAAAGCGATCGAATCTCAGCTTCCCCCAAGAGAAAATAGTAACTATATTTCCGGTCAAAACTGTATTTTTGCTCCCGGATTAGTCGATCTCTACAGTCATTCCGGGGAACCCGGCCACGAGGACCGAGAAACCCTCGCATCTTTGCTCAAAGCGGCCACGGCCGGAGGCTGCACCCGGTTGGCAATTCTCCCCAATACTCTCCCCCCCCTCGATCACCCCGCACTTATTAGCACATTACAGCAAAAAAGTCAAGGGTTTTTTGACTCAAAATCGACTCGTCTGCATTTTTGGGCAAGTCTCACCCTAGGAAGACAAGGGCAAAAAATGACGGAATTAGCCGATTTAATGCCTGTAGCGGTGGGTTTTACCGATAATCGCAGCCTGGAAGATTTGGGACTGTTGCGGCGCTTATTGGAATACCTAAAACCCTTCGGTAAAAATATCGCCCTTTCCCCGGTAAATCAGCAATTAAAGGGTAATGGAGTCATGCGTGAGGGAGAAACCTCGATTCGCTTAGGTTTACCCGGAGATCCTACTATTTCCGAAACCACTGCTTTAGCCACAATTTTAGAAATCGTCGGCGAAATTAATACACCTGTTCACCTAATGCGAATTTCTACCCGTCGAGGAGTGGAATTAATTCGCGAGGCAAAAATGCGGGGATTGCCGATAACCGCTAGTGTGACGTGGTTGCATCTCCTCTTAAATACAGGATCGATCGCCAGCTATCATCCCAGTTTACACCTCGCTCCCCCCTTGGGCAACGAAAGCGATCGCAAGGCGTTAATTGCGGCAATTAAGGAGGGAATTATCGATGCAATCGCGATCGATCATCGTCCCTATACCTACGAAGAAAAAACCGTCTCTTTTGCAGAAGCACCCCCCGGCGCGATCGGGTTAGAATTAGCTTTACCGCTACTCTGGGAAAAATTAGTAATAACCGGGCAATTATCAGCTTTACAATTATGGCAAGCGCTTAGTCTCAATCCCTGTCATTGTTTACAACAAAAACCGGCATCTCTCAACCCCGGCAATCCTGCGGAAGCAATTCTTTTCCATCCCCAAGCAAGCTGGAAAGTAACGGCAAATAATCTTCACTCTCTCAGTCATAATACTTTCTGGTTAAATCAAACAATTACGGGAAAAGTGTTAGAAATGTGGAATTTTTAAAGGTTTAGGAAAGGGGGCAGTGGGTTTTTAAAGTTGGTATAATTTCTTTTTATTCGATCAATCAATGATCGAGGTAAACACCATGACAGCCGGTAAAAGTCACGCTTATTTTACCCCAAAAGACTATCTAGAAATAGAGAAAATTAGTCCCATTAAACATGAATATATACAAGGGCAAATCTTGGCGATGGCGGGGGCCAGTAAAGCCCATGTTATCATCACAGGTAATCTTTCAGCCCAATTAATTAATCATTTACGGGGTAGTGGTTGTCTTGCCTACGCTACCGATATGAAAGTGCGTCTCCCTAGCTTAAATATCTTCTATTATCCCGATTTTGCCATTACTTGTGACCAACGGGATCGAGTTTCCGAGGAAGATTTTATTCTGCATCCGCGAGTGATTATCGAAGTTTTATCCGACTCCACGGCAGCCTTTGATAGAGGCGATAAATTTGCCGATTATCAAACTATCCCCGAATTACAGGAATATCTATTGATCGAGCAAAAACAAGTCCTAATCGAACAATATCAACGTCAATCTAATAACCTCTGGATTCCCCATATTTATCAAGCGGGAGATTTAATCACTATTAACTGTATTAACTTTTCTTGTCCGATAGAAATTCTTTATCAAAACCTAGAAATTCTTAGCTAGAATCTTGGCCGTAAAAATAGTAAAATGGGGTCGGGTATTAGGAGAAATTTGCCCTATTTCCTAACCCCCCAACAACTTAGATAATTAACCCCGTTGTCGAGTATTGATCACCTCACCGGCTGCATTAACTAACTCTAGCTGTAGCGGCATTTGTCCCATAGCGTGAGTGGAACAACTTAAACAGGGATCATAGCAACGAATACCCGCTTCCACTCGGTTTAACATCGCTTCAGGAATTTCGTTACCATGAATATAATGTTGGGCGATTTGTTTCACCGTTTGATTCATGGCCAAATTATTATTACCCGTGGCAATAATTAAATTCACCGTTTCAATCAAACCATTTTCATCCACTTTATAATCATGGAATAAAGTACCCCGGGGCGCTTCACTAACTCCCACCCCTTGCAGATTATTAATTCCTGCTTCGGCGCGACAGCGTTGAGAAACTATATCGGGATCGTCGATTAAAAGTTCGATACGCTCTAAACAGCCTAAAATCTCCACTAAACGGGCATAATGATAGTAAAAAGAAGAGGTTGCTACACCACCGACTCGATGGCGATATTCGCGTAACTCGATATCCGCTCCCTCCGTGCCAAAATGGGAACAAACATTTAAGCGCGCCAACGGACCTACTCGATAGATACCGTTGGGATAACCGAGGGGTTTATAGTAGGGAAACTTCAAATAAGACCATTTTTCCACTGATTCACCGATATAATCGCGATAATTGTCTTCGCTGAGGTTATCGGCCACGATATTGCCTTGACTATCGGTAAAACGAATATGACCGCCGTAGTGTTCCCACTCGTCCCGTTTACCGACCAATCCCATAAACAGGGAAGGGAAATTACCAAAAGCGGCGATTTCTGTGGTTAAATTGTCTAGAAGTCCTTTAAACAGGTTTAAGGCCGTGTAAAGAGTCGCTTTAGACTCCGGCAGTCGTTCTTTAATCCATTGTCGCCCTTCTTCGCCTAAGGGAGAACGCACACCTCCCGGGACAGACCAAGCGGGGTGAATTTTTTTCGCCCCCAAAAGTTCAATAACTTTCTGTCCAAATTGACGTAAACGGATGCCTGCTCGCGCTAGGTCGGGATCGGCGGCGATTAAACCGAAAATATTCCGTTTGGCGGGGTCACTTTCCCAACCAAGCAGAAAATCGGGACTGCTAAGATGGAAAAAGCTTAAAGCATGGGATTGGGTTAATTGTCCCAAATTCATCAAGCGCCGCAGTTTTTCACCCGCGGGGGGGATTTGCACCGCTAGAATTTTATCGCCGGTTTTGGCGGCACAAAGTAGGTGACTAACGGGACAAATCCCGCAAATTCGGGCAGTAATTCCCGCCATCTCCCACATCGGCCGTCCCTCGCAGAATTTCTCGAAACCGCGATACTCGACCACATGAAAACGCACGTCATCCACTTCCCCCCCATCGTCAAGGAAAATCGAGATCTTGGCATGGCCCTCGATCCGGGTGACGGGATCGATAACGACGGTTTTAGTCATAGTAAGTCCTCATTGTTCAGGAGTTCCACAGAACGGCATTGTGGAGACTGCGATCGAGCTTGGTTTCAACGATAATTTATCCCGATCTCCGCCCTGCTGTTTCTATGATAGTTATTACCCTCCTAGCAATCCTAATTTTTATAACAATTTTTCCCGATTCTCAATCGGAAAAAATTTGAAATTTTGTAGCAAATACTACAGAAAATAGTTCGGAAATCCGCCATGATTACATCTCTCTTTGCTGGTGTTGATCGGTCATTATATATATAGAAGTCGGTTCTCGGCTGTTAGTCTTCCTCTCAAGGCTGAGGGCGAAAGGGTCGGAAGTCAGCTAGATTGTTGACGGCTAATCGGGAAAATCACCTTTTTGTCTTGTAATCTTACCTAACAGTATCAGCGGCACTGCCGAGGATTCAGGAAAAGGCGACCCAAAAACAAGCGATTGTAGTTGATAGCCCTTGGGTATAGTAGTTTTGTTCTAGATGTTGAAAAAAGAGGATAAACTTAACATCATACCAAAGAATGAATTAGCTTTGAACCTTTAGGGGATTGCCCGCGTCTAAAAGCGCAGGATACAATCAAAGAAATTCCGAATCAAACTCATACCGACTTCAGATAAGCCAGACTCACCCGCGAGTCGGAATAGTAACAGACTTTTTCTGTGTCAAGGAGTCACCACCAAACCAATGCCCACTGCAAAAACCAACCAAACTCAACCACAGCCCACCCTCAATGCCGATATGGTGCGTACCTATCTGCACGAAATTGGGCGAGTTCCCCTCCTAACTCACGAACAAGAAATTATTTACGGCAAACAAGTCCAACGGATGATGAGCCTGTTAGAAGCGAAAGAAGCACTATCGAAGCAATTAGGACGGGAACCAGATCGCTTGGAGTGGGCGGATTCGGTGAATTTAAGCGAAAATGAACTGGATCGCGCCTTGAAGACTGGCGATCGAGCTAAACGGAAAATGATTGAAGCTAACCTCCGCTTGGTAGTTGCGATCGCAAAAAAATATCAAAAGCGGAACATGGAATTCCTAGATCTAATTCAAGAGGGTAGTCTGGGATTAGAAAGAGGTGTAGAGAAATTTGATCCCACCAAAGGTTATAAATTTTCTACCTATGCCTACTGGTGGATTCGACAAGCGATTACCCGTGCGATCGCTCAACAGGCCCGCACCATTCGTTTACCCATCCATATCACCGAAAAACTGAATAAAATTAAAAGAACCCAGCGCGAACTCGCCCAAAAACTGGGGAGAAGTGCCACTCCTGCCGAGATTGCCCTGGAATTAGAGCTTGAACCCGCTCAAATCCGCGAATATCTCAGTATGGCTCGTCAACCCATCTCCCTTGATGTGCGCGTCGGCGATAACCAAGATACGGAATTGTCGGAATTATTAGAAGATAGCGGAGTTTCTCCCGATACCTTCATCACCCAAGAGTTATTACGGCAAGACTTAGCCAATCTCCTGGCCGAATTAACCCCCCAACAACGGGAAGTGATTTCCCTCCGTTTCGGTTTAACCGATGGCAAGGAGTTATCCCTAGCCAAAATCGGTCAGAGAATGAACATCAGTCGGGAACGAGTGCGACAATTAGAACACCAGGCCCTGGCCCATTTACGCCGTCGCCGGGCTAACGTCAAGGAATATATTGTCGCTAGTTAGTAAAATTAGCAAATAACCAAGAAGGAGAGCTTGCGCTCTCTTTTTTTTTGGGTTTATTACTAGACCTCTTGCAAAAATCAAAAATCTTCCTTTAGGTGAGGAGTCTCCGAGGCAGTAGCCGGTCGTCAGGAGAATTAAGAATGAGCATTAATCAATTAAATGCTCTATTTAGGGATTTTATGCAATTTTATGTCTATTTTTCTCATTTTTGCCCTCTCAAAAATTAATTATGCAAGAACTCTACTGAACTTCCCCCGTATGAATATACTAGCTATGGCTAAAAGTCTTACAAAGCCTGAGTTAAAGCCATGTAATGCTAATGAACTACTGAGTACAAACTCCTGAAATCTTTACGCAGATAGGGTTTGAAGCCAAATTTTTCCAATTTAACCCTTTGACCATTATAGCTTGTTTCGGGGCAGAAAACCATCAAAAACATGGCTACAGAGGGAATCGCTTACTCTAGAGATTAATGACATCATCTGTGATCATCAGGTTAGCGATCACTATACAGCCAACTCTACGGAATCGCTCTACTCTAGATACAGTCAACGGTACAGCCATTTTCAAGGGGAAAATGTCCCCAGTGGCGGCTTGTCAATTTTTTCTGAGAAGCTCCAGGCAGTAAGGATTTTGTCAATTTTTTAGTATTTCTGTGTGGGGGAAGTTCAGTTATTGCTAAGTACCTAAGCAAAATTAATTACACATCTAAGCCACTACTCCGTCAGACTTCTGGTGTGAGGAAACAGTGAACTGAAAACTCAAATCCGATCCCTAATAGCTGTCTCCCGTCTCCCGTCTCCCGTCTCCCGTCTCCCG
>NZ_JAPZSO010000233.1:0-2942 GCF_027531715.1 Microcystis sp. LE19-8.1F
ATCAGAGAATCGGCACGAATGGGGTCTAATTGTAATTCTGTCGGGTCGAGTACGGTTAAGGAGAGGGGAGAACCCAATAACCAAGTGGCTAGATCATCGGAGAAGTTTTCGGCGATAAATTTACAAATATTATCAAACATCTTCAGGGATTACTTTCCGTTTCTCCTAGGATACCCTCGGTCGCCGGTGTTCACATCCTGTATTCGCCGTAACTGTTGCCGAGGAGAATCGTAGCGCGGAATACATTATCGGCAAAATTCAATTCTACTCATCGACTAATTGTATAGATATCGGCAAATTTGTCACATCTTCCCAGAAATTTCTTGACAATTGCTAGAGGAAGGGGTAGGTTACAATCAGTTTAATTTTATGAAGTTTTATGTAATTATCTACGCTTATGAATCACAAAAGTTTAGAGAAGCATAGCTTATCAAAGGCTCGGCTGAAATCCTTTTCCCTAGTCACGGCCACTGCGATCGGATGTATTAGTATCGCCACCAGTGCCACTGCAGCCAGTTTTTCTTTCGCTTTCGGTAGCTCCGGTACGGGGAACGGTGAGTTCAATAACCCCAACGGTATCGCCGTCGGTAGCGGTGATAATATCTATGTAGCCGATTCGTTCAACCATGGCGTACAGGTATTCGACCCCAGAGGTGTCTTCCAGTCCACTTTCGGTAGCTTGGGTACGGGGAACGGTGAGTTCAATAACCCCAACGGTATCGCCGTCGATAGCGGTGATAATATCTATGTAGCCGATGCCGACAACCATGGCGTACAGGTATTCGACCCCAGCGGTGTCTTACAGTCCGCTTTCGGTAGCTCCAGTTCGGGGAACGTTCAGATCAATCGCCCCCGTGGTATCACCGTCGATAGCGGTGATAATATCTATGTAGCCGATGCCGACAACGATGGCGCACAGGCATTCAGCGAGAGTCAGCCGCCAGTGTCCACTCCCGAACTTTTTGGTATTATCGTATTAGGCATACTAGGTAGTGGTTTAGTGGTGCGTCGCCTCGCTAAAAGTCGTTAATCGCGCTTGGGGTGGGGAGATCAGTTAAAATTTTCCTAATTCTCCACCCTTTGCGGTTAAAAGCTTTAATTGTGCTGCTGTCTTTGTAATTGCTCTCACGACGGCTTCGATGCTATTGTTATTCAGTTTTCTTACCCGGTGTCCGTCAACCCCGAGCAAGGCCGATAGCTGGTTAAAACCACTAAGATAGGGCGGCGAGAGTAACTAAAGACGATTTTTTTGGTAAGATCAAAGCTAGACTGACCATCACGCCCCCTTGAGGAAAGATTTATTTATGAGCGATATAGGGTTTATTTTGACGATAATCAACAATTTCCTGCAAATTTACTCGGTAATCCTAATTATTAGGGTTCTACTGACTTGGTTCCAAAATGCCGGTTGGGCCTATCAGATTATGTCTTTTCTTAGCCCGATTACCGATCCCTATTTAAACCTCTTTCGCTCGATTATCCCACCCCTAGGCGGGATGGACTTTTCCCCGATTCTCGCTTTCCTGCTGCTCAACGTCGTTCAGAGTGTCGTAGCCACAGGGGCCGAAAGTCTGGTCAGCAGCGGTTTCTAAATCCGCGGATCCACACTACTGGTAAAACCGGAAGCTTTGAATTTTTCCAGTCGCAAGGGGGTTGGTTGATTGGTAGAAACAGAAATTCTGATCTCGAAATCACTAATCCCCGGCGGCACTTCTGGAATTGCCCCGACTCGGCTACGATTTTGTAAAGCCGGTTCCCCGTTAGCATCGTAAATCCGACCAAAAACATCGGCATCATAGACGGTTTTTCCGGAATTATTTTTAGCTTTGCCGGTGATTAAAAAACAATTAGCCGGAAAACTGGTTCCCCCACTGGTGACACTCCCCTCGGCTAATTCGGGGGGACAGTCTTTATAAGATACATCTAATAGTTGAATTGGGGTCAAAGCCTGAGCAGTAGGGATGATAAGCCAGCTAGACAGCCAGAAAAGAACAGAAAGCAGTAAAACGGTGAGCGAGCGTGGTGTCATAGATGAGTGATTTTACGGTATGATTTCCCCAATACTTAGATTATCGTGGATCGTCACCCTTTGAAATCAGCTTTTTTAGGACTCTGATGGATCGAGATGAGATTGAAACCACTCTCAAAGCGGCTTTTCTCCAGTGTGAGGCTTTATCCTGTCCTCTCAATCAACAACAAAAAGAAATTTTGTTAGAGGTGTTTTTTGAGCGAAATTCCCTCGCTGATGGCAATCCCCTCGACGAATTAACATCTATGCAAAGGGAGATTTTGCTGGAATTTATCCTCAAACAAGAACGGGAAAATTTAGCTTGGAAAAGTTCTCTCCTCAATGATTGGCTTAACGATCGCCCTTCCGGTGCGGTACAATTTATCCGCGATCAGTATGGCTTGGCTTGGTTGAATAGCATAAAACCGATTCATTGGCAAGAATATTTACAAAAATTAAGGTTAACCAGAGAAAAATTACAGGTGGGAGATACGATCGAGGTGTCTAATGGATTATGGGAATGGATTCCCGCAGACGCTGCCGATAGTTGCGACTGGTTTCCCTGTGAGGTAATAGAAGTACATGAAAGTGAGGATGACTCCCCCCCTGTTAGTTGCCGTATTCGCTTTCAAAACGGTGAAGAATGGGAAATACAAGGAATATATCGGTGGAATCGCCCTAATTGGCGTTTTCTGACCTGAAGGAAGATCACTGCTCGGTTAAGTAGTCGTGCAAAATTAATTTCCTAGTGAAGATAGGCAAGAGGCAAGAGGCAAGAGGCAAGAGGTGGTTAGATCTAAGTACAGGACAAAAAGCTTGAAAAGTAGGCGGGAGTAGGGTTTTATGAGAAATAGCACTAATCTCGAAAACCCTATGAATCAGTATAGCGCCTTAAAGCAAGCCCTTCAACCCCATCTAGGATGGCATGGTGCCA
>NZ_JAPZSO010000113.1:0-9539 GCF_027531715.1 Microcystis sp. LE19-8.1F
TCTATCGAGAGGCGAAAGGATGGTTAGGGCTAAGAGAATATCAGGTTCGCGAGAAAGAAAGCCTTCTTCGCCATTTTATCCTGGTGTTTTGTGCCTACACTTTTATTCTCTGGCATCACTTAACCGGGGGACTACAAAGGCGATGGGCGAATAAACCTTTGGAGACATTTACTGATGCTTTGGAGGCTTTTCGTACAGCGATGTCTTTTTGTTTTTTCCCTTGGCTAACGCAGAATATTGATGTCTTTTCCGCTCACAAAGCGGCTTTGGGCTACATTTGGGCTTTAAATTTGTTTAAGTACCAGTAGGAAACTTCTATTTAATACTGCACACTTAAAACTCAAATCTGATAACTGATAACTTACCCACTGATAACTGATAACTGATAACTGATAACTGTCTCCCGTCTCGACTAGGAAATTAATTTTGCACGACTACTTATTTAGCCGAGCGAGCTAAACTTTTTGGCTGAGTTAAAGCTGAAAGTAAACGACACAGGGAAAGGGAGGCTCTCTCTCAACAAATTTGGCGGGCTATTTCCTTGAGTTGACACCAATGATCCTATGCACCCAAAATGTAATATAGATATTTCTACAAAATTGAGATGCACCCATTCAAGATTACCCTTCAATCCAAAGTAACGGAACTAAATCATCGACAAAGCAGCATAAATCCGCCAAATCATCAGGATATTGATTAGACATTCTCTTAAAATCATGTTCTGGGATTGTTCTCATTTTTACCCCAGCAAGTTTTTGAAAATTTGTTATTGATTTAATCTGTTTATAATTATTGGTAGGGGTGATAGAGATTATTACTCCATTACAAGCCATTTCCCAATGATTATTATAGGAACGATTCTGACGAGCTAGGGATTTTTGTGCGCGACTGCCTATTTGAAAATCTTCTGGCCCGCTGATTCTTCCCCAAGGTTTTCTTCTAATCTTAAAACTGGTATTTATATGATTATTTTCTTGAATAAAATTTTTAATCTTTGCGGCTGTACCTTTCGGAGAACAATCTTTCCAGTCATATTTCAAATGAATATGTGGTAGCTCTTGAGAAGTTTGTGGTTTAAACCCAATAATGATTAATCGTCGAGAAAATTCCCTGAGAAAATTTCGGAAGACTAACTCTGATGGTACAATTTGTGGAGATTTAACTTGTGTTCTATTTAGCAAAGGTTGAAAATGTTTAATTAGATATAGTTCAATTTCATTTAATTCTTCATTATTGCAAACTTGCCAAGCTATTCTTACAGGATAATCTTGATTAATTTCTTGTAATTGATATATACGATGGTGATTTTTCCAGCGAGTTAAAAGATTAACTGCTTGACCAATATAAAGAATTCTATTTTGAGAATCGATAGCAAAATATATGGCCGAACAATCAGGAAGTTGATTTAAATTATCTAGTTCTACTGAAGACATTGCCAAAGGATCGAGCAACATAAACCTAGTCTTATTTTATTTTCAAGATAATAATTTTCTGTAATTGCTATCAATTATAACTCATTGTTCGCTTAATTTTTTAAGGCAAGGGTTTTAAAATTGCTGTAACCTTTATCCTGTATGCTTTTTAGCGAATAAGATAAGCAGAAAAGTGGCGATTCCTTAACCTCAAAATGGTCTTTTTGTACTAATAAATATTCGAGTAGAACGCTCAATGCGTTTGCTAGACTGCATTTGAGACAATTTATCAAATTTTCGGTTCCAGAAATGAGCGAAGGGTGAGTGATAAAATTCATGTCAGCGAAGAAGTCCGTCAAGCTGTGGGAGAAGAAGGAGCCTAAGATAGTTTATTTACATCCTTACTCTCTCGACTTTACCTCGATTGAAAACTATTGAAAACTTTTGCCCAAAAGTCAAGTCTATCTTGGGAAAATTACAACCGAAAAATTATCGAGACTTAGACAAGGCTCTCGAAGAAGCTTTTAAGGCAGTCTCCAAGAAAGACACCCGTAATTGCTGCAATCACTATTGTCATTATACCTCATCTGTCCGAGAAAGGCTGTAAGTATTTATAAAGTAAAATTTAAAATAAATAATGTCGTCGGTTGGTAGAGCTAAAATACTATATAAGATTTCAGGGAGTGTGGGCGGAATTATTCTAATCCCGATACCTGACAGGACTCCACCGAGAATTAACTATTTTTTAGAGCCAGAAAATATAATGACAGAAATTTGGGGTTCCCTATTTATTTTTTTAGTCTGTCCCATCATCGGGGGATTGCCTCTGATCGATTGGATAAACTATCTAGTAACTGGACGTAAATTATCCCAATTAGGGACCGGTAATATCGGTGTAACTGCCGCCTTTTATCATGGGGGTAAATTGGTGGGAATTTTGGCGGTAATTTCGGAAGCAGCCAAGGGAATTATCGTTATTTTCCTAACCCGTTTATTTTTTCCCACCGGCTCCACTTGGGAATTATTAGCTTTAATTGCCTTAGTCGTGGGGCGCTATTGGTTAGGAAAAGGTGCGGGAACTACTAATGTTTTCTGGGGATTAATCGTTCACGATTTTGTCGCTGTTTTTCTCACCTCAATCATTAGTGGGATTAGCTTTACTATTTTTCGAGAAAAATCTACGGGTAGATTGGTAGGATTATTTTTATTAGCTTTAATTCTCACCTTGCGCCGTCCCCACGATTCAGGTTATATTATAACTGCCATTGCTTTAGCCTGTCTATTAGGGGCAATTTTTCAAAAAATAGCCGACGATTTAGACTTACCCGAAGCAAGTGTTAACAATGAATCAAAAACTATGTTTCGTTTTTTTCGTGGAGATCGATCGATCCAAACTCTTGATGACAATCTGACGGCTTTAAAAGTGGGACAAAAAGCCGCCACTTTAGCCTATCTTAAGCGTGCCGGTTATCCCATTCCTAGGGGTTGGATTTTACCACCGGGGGATGATCCACAGCCGTTAATAGAATCTCTTCATCCTGATATTAATCATCCCTTAGTCGTGCGCTCTTCCGCTATTGGAGAAGATAGTGAAACCGCTTCATCTGCGGGACAATATACTACAATTCTTAACGTCATCGATCAAGAAAATTTAGCGGCGGCGATTTTAAGTTGCCAAACCTCCTATAATAGTCCTAATGCTGTTAATTATCGACTTGATCGAGGTCAAGAAAACACGGCCATGGCTGTGTTAATTCAAGAACAAATTCGAGGAGTTTTTTCGGGGGTTGCCTTCAGTCGTGATACGATTAATCCTCTCAGTTTAGATGTGGTTATTGAAGCTTTACCCGGAGATGCCACCAGAGTTGTATCGGGAAGAATCACCCCCGAAAGTTATCGAGTCAATTTAGAAGAAAATATCATCATCGGAGCGGGAGATATTCCCCCTGCTATTATTCAACAGGTAGCTAATCTTTGTCGGCAATTAGAAACCCTTGATCATGGCATTCCCCAAGATATAGAATGGACTCATGACGGACAAAAATTATGGTTATTACAGTGCCGTCCTATCACCAATTTACAGCCAATTTGGACAAGAAAAATCGCGGCGGAAGTTATACCCGGGGTGATTCGTCCTTTGCCTTGGTCAATTAATCGCCCTTTAACCTGTGGAGTTTGGGGAGATATTTTCCGGTTAGTTTTAGACAAAAAAGCCCTCGATTTGGACTTCAATGAAACGGCGACTTTACACTATCAAAGAGCCTATTTTAATGCTTCTTTGTTAGGAACAATTTTCCGTCGCATGGGATTACCTCCAGAAAGCTTAGAATTCCTGACCAAAGGGGCAAAGTTTACCAAACCACCTTTAACGGCAACCTTGGCTAATTCCCCCGGTTTATTAAAACTTTTAGGACGGGAATTACAGTTAGAAAAAGACTTTAGCCAAGATCAAAAAAACTATTTTATCCCGACGCTCGAAAAAATTAACGCTACTTCCCTAGAAGCTTTATCTTCAGGGGAGATTTTAGAGCAAATTGAGGAGATTTTAACCGTCTTAAAAAAAGCTACCTATTATAGTATTCTTGCCCCTCTTAGCTTCGCCTTGCGTCGCAGTATTTCCCGAGTACCTTTTGAGAAATTGGATAACTCCCAAGCACCAGAAATAGCCTCAATGCGATCGCTGTTTGAACTGAGAAAAAATACGCTCGATCGAGATTTTGACTCAGCTTTTTCCCTCTGGTTAGAAACCTACGGTTATTTAAGCGAAGTAGGAACCGATATTTCGATACCGAGATGGCGAGAAAATCCCCAAGAGCTGCTACAACTACCCTTAGATAGTCCGGGCAATAATAGCCATAAAAAAGTCAAATCTTCCCATACTGTCCAAAAAAGGTTAAATATCAAAAACCAAGGGACTGAAATTTACTCCCGTCTTTTAGCTCACCTACGCTGGCATTTTCTTGCTTTAGAAACCCTCTGGTTACAGCAGCAAATATTATCGGAGACGGGAGATATATTTTATCTAAATTACTCAGAAGTTACCCAGTTGGGTCAGAATAATAAAATCGCCAATCTTAACCAGATTATCTGCCAGCGTCGCCAACAATTCCAAGAAAACTCTCAATTAACCGATATTCCCTACATCGTTTATGGACAACCACCGAAAAGAGAATTTTTAGTTTCAAATTTAACTGCCAAAAAACGCTTACAGGGAATTGCCGCTAGTGGGGGGACAGTGGAGGGACGAGTCAAAATTATGCCAACCCTACAAAATCTAGAAATTGCCCCTAATACTATTCTCGTTATTCCCTATACTGACTCGGGATGGTCCCCTTTATTATCCCGGGCTGTGGGCATTATTGCCGAGGTGGGGGGACAATTATCCCATGGTGCTATTATTGCCAGAGAATACGGAATTCCGGCGGTTATGGATGTGCATCATGCCATGAAATTGTTAAAAGATGGTCAATTAATTCGTCTCGATGGCAGTCAAGGAATTATTGAAATTCTCTAGGCATTAGGGGACAAGCTGTTCGGTATCTAATAAGTAGTCATGCAAAATAAATTTCCTAGTGAAGATAGGCAAGAGGCAAGAGGCAAAAGCTTTATCGAAATGTGTAATTAATTTTGCTTAGGTACTTACCAAATCCTGTTTAAAAGGTATAGGAGAGCAGGGAGCGCCGGAGTTGGGAGAAGGGAGAAAAAAGCTGTTTCCCGACTCCTGAATACTGTCTCCTGAATACTCTCTCCTGACTCCTAAATAATGACTTCTAACCCAATGATAGATGTGGGATTTTTGCGGGAGTCCTATTTTCCGACAGATATAAGCAAAAATTATGTATTAACTCCAAAAACTTGAGAATATTTAAATTAACATTCCGCAATATTTACAAATTCTTAAGAATTAATTGAGAAAGATTTTTATTTAACAACGATGTTACAATGGTAACAGTGATTTTACTAAATTTCATATTGGGGTACTCTGTGCTTTTTTGGGCAGCAATGGTTGAAACCCTTGCCACACCGAGAAGGTAATCCTAACTAAGACAGGTAAATGAGTCAATTTCACCCACAACGATGATCTTTTTTTTGTGTAGTTTTATTGCAAAAAAAAAGTTTTTTTGACAAAAAGCACAAAGTATGATAATCCACCAATGGATTTCTAGCCGCAAACAGTAAACAGTAATCAGTGATCAGTAAACAGTAATCAGTGATCAGTGAAAAGACAGTAGGAAACTTCTAGGAAAATTAGGTAATTTACCAGATGAAAATGGGTAAAACCCTACACCCTACACCCTACACCCCACGAGAAACTTTTTGCCGCAAACCCTACTTAACATCTTCCTCAACAGCCAACCCCTAACGCTCCTTTTGCCGAGATTATCTGCTATTTTCCAATAAAAACCTTCTTTCGGCGCGAACAATTGCCTCTCTAGTGGCTAAAACTGCCTCCCTATCCACCGAAAGAGAAGTCACACCCCAAGCAATCAGATCATCGATAATTTCAGGATACTGGACGATGGCCATACCGCAAACGGAACAGGGAATCTGTAAAACTTTTGCTTGAGTGATAATTTGTTTTAAAGCTGCCCTGACTGCGGGATGACGGGCGTTAAAATATTCTGAGAAATGTTCTCGATCGCTACCTAAAAGTAATTGAGTTAAATCATTAGTACCAATAGCGAGCAATTGTACGCCCGCTTGCACATAATCCCTCAATTGAAAGATTACCCCGGGTACTTCTACCATTATGCCCAATTGAAAAGAAGGGACTTGAGTGAGTAAAGCCGATTGTACCCGTTGCCGGCAAAAAATAAATTCTTCAACTCCGCGGACAAAGGGAAGCAGTAAATTAATATTGGTGGCGCTGGTGGTTTGTACCCGTCGTAAAGCTTGCAATTCCAGATCGAATAGAGTCGGATCTAATATATAACCATGGGTTCCCCGACTGTCTTGAGCCGAATGTTGAGCATCAAAAGAACGGTAAAATAAAGGCTTAGGCTGGATACTAAGGGCAAATTGTGCGATTAAATCACTTAATCTCTCGAGCAATGCTTCTTGATGCTCTGGCGTTAACCATTCTTCTAGATTACGCTGAGAAAGTAACTCTAAAATCATCCATTCTGAGCGCAATAAACCGATCCCATCAATAGGCAGTTCTTGGATTCCGGCAATACTTTCAGTTTGACTGAGATTAACCATCAAACGGGTAGCAATTGCCGTGCCGTCGGTTTCTCTGGGGGGTGGAGGGGGTAAGGAAATCTGTTCCTGAGATGCTAGAGAAATAATTCCCCTCGTACCATCTACTAAAATTATCTCGCCTGAGCGGATAATTTCCGTGGCATTTTTCACCCCGACAACGGCAGGAATGGCTAATTCCCGGGCTAAAATGGCTCCATGGCTAGTTAATCCCCCCTGTTCCGTGATCATTGCCCGAATTTGGCGTAAATGGGGCAGTTTTTTGGGAGGTAAATTAGTAGTAACCAAAATGCAATCCTGAAAATTTGCCTCTGGGGAGTCGAAATTGCTGATCACTTTTGCCACTCCCGATGCCAACCCTGGGGATGCCCCTAATCCTCTTAAGGGATAATGGCAGGTAGTAGCGGTGATTTCCTGACTGTGACAGTTGAGAATATAAATTTGACCATCCAGCATCATCAGCCATTCTATGCTGGTTAACGTCGGTTTTTCCGTCAGCAGAGATTGAGCCAGCTGACAAAGGCGATCGAGGGCGAAATTATCTAAACAGTAGCTTTCCTGTAAACTGGGTGCTAATAATTGTGGTGCAAGCAGATTACTGTCACTATTGAGATAATAAGCCCTGGATTTATTGCCTAATTGCCGACTGCGTAATTGACCGGAGCGATCGATAATGTAGGTATCCGGTGCCACTTCTCCATTAACTAAACTGTGTACTAAACCCCAAACCGCCTGAATTTTCCAGTTATCCTCATTAATCAACAGATTTCCCGCACAATTAGCCGGTAATAACGGTTGTACCAGTAAAGATAATTGAATGTTTTCTAAACCAATTCCCATTTTTCGCCAATAAAATAGACTTCTGGCGGTGAATAACTCCGCCCAAGCTTGTTTTAGGGCATTTTCTAGATTATCTGCTTTAATTCCACTGATTGGGGCGGAAAATAAACCGAGAGTTCGCCGAGCCAGATTAGCTGGTAGGGAAAAGCGCCATACTAGGGTATCCATGGATAATTGTGCCACGGCCGCCCCTAGTTCTTCTAACCAGAGAGGAGGAATTTCCGCTTGTAAAATGGCGCGGCGACTCTCTTTGGCGACTAATTGCAGAGCTTTGGCGTTATCTACGTCTAAATAGAGGGAAGATTGCGGAAAATCAGTCAGAAACGAGTCAGCCTTGTTGATAGTTTCCAAAAATTCCGCAAAAATGCGGTTAAAAATGGCAAATCCCCTGATAATTGGGTATCCTCGCTGGTGTAATTCACTGGCAATAAAAGCTTTTTCCCCCACCAGGGGGCGATCAGAAGCACTAATGCGATCGAGCCAGCAGAGAATGGTCACGGGATTTGTTAAGAATGGTGAAAGGATTATAAAATCATTGTGTGATTTTTGTAATTTTTTAGTTCTATCTGCTAGTTTAACTCACCGCCACTATCTTGAGGATGATCTGGGGAGTGGGGTGTGGGGTGTGGGAAGAACAAAGCTGCCTTTTGCCTTTTGCCTTTTGCCTTTTGCCTTTTGCCTTTTGCCTCCTGCCTCCTGCCTTTTGCCTTTTGCCTTTTGCCTTTTGCCTCCTGACTACTGACTCCTATCTCCTTAGCTGATAAGATAGGATTCGGACAATATTCGATCGCTGCGAGAAATTGATGGACACACCTGCGAAAGTTTTGTTAGTGGATGACGAACCGGGGGTTCGTGAATCTGTGCAAGCATATCTACAGTACGGGGATGACTTCGAGGTAAGAACTGCTAGTAATGCTAACGAAGCCTGGGATTTACTCAATCAAGAAATTCCGGAATTAGTTATCTCTGATATTATGATGCCGCAGGTGGATGGCTATCAGTTTCTGAAGAAATTGCGCGAAGATGCTCGTTTTCAGACAATTCCCGTGGTTTTTCTCACTGCAAGGGGGATGACAAGCGATCGCATTCAGGGTTATAATGCTGGTTGTGATGCTTATTTATCCAAGCCTTTCGATCCCGAAGAATTAGAAGCATTAATCAAGTCTTTAATCGAGCGCCGTCGTCAATCCTTGCAAGCCACCAGCGAAAACGCTAGATTAGAAGAAATTGCCCGAGATATCCGGGAATTAAAACAGCAGGTGGGACAACAGAACACTTTTACTACTACTCCCCCCCCGATTAAAATTGACCTTACCCCCCGGGAACAAAGTGTTTTAGATTTAGTAGCGGAGGGATTGATGAATAAAGAAATTGCCAGTCGTCTAGAAACCAGTGTCAGAAACGTAGAAAAATACGTCAGTCGCTTATTCAGCAAGACTGGTACTAATAGTCGCACGGAATTGGTACGTTTTGCCCTAAAACACGGTTTAACCAGTTAATATAGCAGCTAAGGACAAACTAGCGGGCAACTTTCTTCTTAGAAATATCCCCTGGGGAAAAAGGCAGATGACAAGCAACTGAATTACCGATGGAAAAACAACTTTGGCAGCGAATCACCCTCGATTTAAATATCTGTCATGGCAAACCTTGCCTTCGAGGATTGCGTTATCCTGTTGAATTTATCCTAGAATTACTTAGTTCTGGCATGAGTATCGAAGATATTTTAGCCGACTACGATGATTTGGAACGGGAGGATATTCTAGCGGCGTTATTGTTTGCCACTCGGTTGACTCAGGTAAAAAGCATCTACCAAATTGCACCATGAAGTTTTTAGTCGATAAAATGCCACGACAGATGCAGAAATTAACGCTCTTTCAATTCAACAAAATCGTATTGTTATTACCAAAGACACAGATTTTCTCGATTCATTTTTAATTAGTCAAGAACCTTATAGCGGTAAGCGCTTGAGTGAGATACAGACCAAGCTTTGCCTAGCATGGTTTATAGCTTGTGACACTGTACCTAATACGACTGCACACCGCTATAAGCTAGTGAGGTACACATATTTTTCTTCCCTTTTGACTTTTG
>NZ_JAPZSO010000107.1:0-1445 GCF_027531715.1 Microcystis sp. LE19-8.1F
CCTCCTAAATATTGTCTGAAGCCGTTTTTTTGCGCTTCGTTTTTGAAGCAATTGTCAAACCGCCGACACCATCGGTCAAAGCAGGGGGGCATCGCTAGGGGTTGTCTCTTTCATCGCCGATTTCTCAACGTTAAGTGCTTACTCTGTAACGATTATACTCGATTAAACCTTTGTTGAGCGTTTAAGTCCCAATAGCTGTTCTATCTTCAAACCTAACTGCGCTACTAGCTGTCTGACGCTGGCGGTCGTTCTCTCCCAATCCTCTGCGCCAATTCCTGGTATCAACCGTAGGTGCTTTTCATCCATGCCCCTTAGATTACCAGATTTCGTCCCCCCCTGAACGGTTACGTAATGACAGACTTAGTTGATCACCTCAAAGCGCAATCCCTCTCGGAGAAAGGAATTGCACTCTCAGATGTTAGTCACGACTATTGAAAATTGCTATTAACGCGATGTGCAACTAAAAACGACAGAATCAGGGTTCCAGAGGATACTTTATCTCTGCTAATTTCTGAAAGCCTTGTAAATCAAGACTAAAAATATAGTTGCACATCGCGTTATTAGCTATTTTTTCCTGGACTCTAGCCACTATTTTCAGAGATTGCTGTAATGCGGATTCGTTGACATCCGTTTAGGTGGATTGACGGGCCAGAAATTGTCGTTGATAGTCTAAAAACTCGCCATGCCATTCCGCAAAACGCCGCTCCCCATCTTTGACTAAAAATTGGCGGTAGGCTTCCGAGGAAATCCAAGGCTTTGTTGGACGTTGTTGGTCCCAACGAGCTTGGTATTCCGCCGTTGATTGACGGCAGTAGTTGTGATAATTTTGGTGCCATTCGCGATAGCGCCGTTCTCCATCCCGCACGAGGGCCTGGCGATAGGCTTCTGAAGATAGGCTCATGGTGTTACTCCTTTTCAAATCCCTCTCAGGGCTTGGCCATAATTATAACACAATGCGTGAACTACCCAGCGCTGACCTCTCGTCAAGGTTTCTTTGCTATCTCAACTGCTGGATTTTGTCCCGCTTTGCGTTGCTACCCTTTTCTGCTATCGGTGATTTGAGCGTGAATTTTGGCTACTTTGATACCCCTAGAACTTACGCATTGACAAAAAGGCTTAAATGTGGGTGGTCTAATTTTGGTAGTCTTAGATACAATTTCTCTCTCGACTCTTGACAAAACCCTCTCCGATTTGATTTCCTGACACAAGGGCATCTCTTATAACAGAACAACTGATGAGAAACATTACGAAGCCAACAACTGCTCAATGTAATCTGGCTATTTACACCCTATTTTTGCTCTGCAAACCTAAATATATAAGCTGTGTTCGTTTGGCTCAAATTCTGGGCAATTTATCTCCTGACAGTGTCAATCGTTTCTTGTGGCGAGAGAACTATACACTCAAGGATTTGTTTGATGAAGTGGCTCCTCAAATCGAACTTGAAG
>NZ_JAPZSO010000154.1:0-14204 GCF_027531715.1 Microcystis sp. LE19-8.1F
ATCACTTTCTACTGTAGTATCAGCAGTGGGGTCAACTGTTACAGTAGCAGTCGCTGAACCAGCCAGAAAATTCACTGTCCCAGTTGTACTGGTATAACTAGCTGCACCGGTTTGAGTGTAATCTGTGCTAAAAGTAGCTGTTCCCCCAACTGTATAGTTAGCGGTTAAGGCGCTGGTAGTAGAACCAGTACGAGTGAAGGTATAGACTAAGTTAGTTGTCCCGTCTTCATTGACACTACTGGGAGAGACAGCAAGAGTAATACTAGGGAAATCATCATTGGTAATTGTCCCGGTAACTGCGGTAGTTGTCCCAACTGTATAACCTGTCCCAGAAGCAAGAGTTAAAGCAACAGTTTCATCACTTTCTACTGTAGTATCAGCAGTGGGGTCAACTATTACAGTAGCAGTGGATGAACCAGCAGCAAAGGTGACACTGGTGGGAATAGAAGTGTAATCGGTTCCATTGGTTGCTGTCCCACTAACTGTATAGTTAACAGTTAAAGCATCAGTGGTTACTCCACTACGAGTGAAGGTATAAACCAGATTACTTGTCCCGTTTTCAGTTACGCTTGCGGGAGAAACCGCCAGGGTGACATTGATATCGTCATTGGTAATTGTTCCCGTAACTGCGGTAGTTGTACCTACTGTATAACCTGTCCCCGAAGTGAGGGTTAAGGCGACGGTTTCATCAGGTTCAACTGTGGTGTCAGCAGTGGGGTCAACTGTTACAGTCGCAGTCGCAGCATTAGCCGCAAAGGTGACAGTATTATTAGTCCCGCTGCGAGTGTAATCGGTATTGAGAGTCGCAGTCCCCCCAATACTGTAATTGACTGTCAAAGCACTTGTTGTTACTCCACTACGAGTGAAGGTATAAACCAGATTACTTGTCCCGTCTTCAGTTACGCTTGCGGGAGAAACCGCCAGGGTGACACTGGTATCATCATTTTGAATGGCTCCGGTGGCAGTAGCGGTGGTAATAGTAGCGCCGTTGGTGGCATTGGAGAGGGTAACGGTAAAGTTTTCGTTCGGTTCTACTGTTGTATCTCCCTGAACGTCAACAGTAATCACCTTACTGATTTCCCCCGTCGTAAAACTCACTACCCCACTGGGTAACACTCCCCCGACAAAATCAGTGGCATTGGCAGGATTGCTGCCGCTGCCGGTAACTGCCCAGTTGACGTTATTGCTTCCCGTGGTATTAACCGCACGAGTGACGGTGAAAGTAAAGGCTTTACTGCCACTATTGCCCTCGGTTTGATTGGCACTGGTGGCGGCAATAGCGAGGGTGGGAACTGCGGGCGTACCCACATTTAAAGCCCACAAGTCATAACCGTTAACGCCGTCATTGGCGCTGAAGTACAGGGTGCTGCCCACTACCCTCAAATTGCGGGGGTTAGAGCCATTGGAACCAGGGCGGATGTCGGCTACCAGAACTGTACCGGCCGCCGTGCCGTCGCTTTTCCACAATTCCTCACCGTTAACGTCGTCAAAGGCAGTGAAGTACAGGGTATTGCCCACTGCCGTTAGATAGCGGGGGAGGGAGCTAGAGTAACCAGGGCGGATATCTTTGACCAGAACCGTACCCGCCGCTGTGCCGTCACTTTTCCACAATTCTCTACCGTTAACGCTGTCAATGGGAGTGAAGAACAGGGTATTGCCTACTGCCGTTAAATTGTTGGGGTAAGTGCCAGGGATATAGGGGTGAGAAACGCCGATATCTTTGACCAGAACCGTACCCGCCGCTGTGCCGTCGCTTTTCCACAATTCTCGACCGTCATAAGCATTACCGTTATCGCTAAAGTCATAGGCAGTGAAGAACAGGGTGTTGCCCACCGCCGTTAGATAGTAGGGGCCAGAGTAACGGGCGCCCACCAGAACCGTACCGGCTGCTGTGCCGTCGCTTTTCCACAATGCATAACCGTTAACGCCGTCATTGGCAGTGAAGAACAGGGTATTGCCCACCGCCGTCAGATTGCGGGGTTTAGAGCCATTGGAACCAGGGCGGATATCTTTGACCCGAACTGTACCGGCCGCTGTGCCGTCGCTTTTCCACAATTCCTCACCGTTAACGTCGTCAAAGGCAGTGAAGTACAGGGTATTGCCCACCGCCGTCAGATTGCGGGGGCCAGAGCCATTGGAACCAGGGCCGATGTCGGCTACCAGAACTGTACCCGCCGCTGTGCCGTCGCTTTTCCACAATTCCTCACCGTTAACGTCGTCAAAGGCATTGAAGTACAGGGTATTGCCCACCGCTGTTAGATTGCGGGGGTTGGAACTCAAGCCACCAGTGATAACGCCACCGGAGCTAGAGGAGCCGGGGCGGATGTCCTTGACCAGAACCGTACCCGCCGCCGTGCCGTCGCTCTTCCATAATTCCTTACCGTTCACCCCGTCATCAGAGGTAAAGTACAAGGTGTTGCCCACTACTGTAAGACTGCCTGGCGAGGAGCTAGAGGAACCAGGGCGGATGTCCTTGACCAGAACCGTACCCAGCGCCGTGCCGTCGCTTTTCCACAATTCAGTGCCGTTAACGCCGTCAGCGGCGCTGAAGTAGAGGGTATTACCCACCACCGTTAGATTGCTGGGATTGATATCCTTAACTAAAAAAGGAGTTGACATGATTTTTTCCTGAATAAAGAGTAAAAATTAAACAATTAAGCCCCTAAAGAAGGCACCATCCACACCGATTGAGTGCCGTCGAGGTCGGTATCTCTCAAAGAAACCCGTTTTCTAAAGAAGTTCTAGGATTGGATTTTTGCCAAAGACTGCTTAAATTCTGCGAGAGAATTAGCGGTAGCTGCTAATTTTAGTAGCTCTTCTAAGATAGTAGGGTTAGTCATTTTGCCGATTATCTCTTCAATTTCTGAAGAAATTTGTCCAAACCGCACAGTTAAAACTGTTTTGATGTCATCGCGGCTTTTTTCTAACGCGCCAATTTCCTTGCCAATTTCCTTGCCAATTTCCTCACCAATTTCTTTACCGCGTTCGATTCCTCGTAACTCCATATTACTCATTAAAGGCATGGTTCTTTCCTCCTCAAATTGTTTGATTTTACTCTCTAAATTTGACTGCAATTCAGAGGATAAAGTCATCATATTGTCGATGATTTCAAACAGTTTAATTATCTGTTCCCTCTCGAACTCCTTTTCATATAATCCCCTGATTAACCTCCACTTCCACTGTTCCCGTTGTGGCAGCTTCCCAGTAGTCGCTTTTGTTTTCAGGTGTGCCATGACTATTATAGCAAAGGGATTGCTACTTGCTTCCAATTAGTCGCTGATAACTGATAACTGATAACTGATAACTGAATAGAGTTTGTCAGCGAAACGTTTTTTTGTCTTTGCTGAAGCGGTAATCCGTTTGAGTTCTTTTTCTAAGGATTCGGGAATTTTTGTCCAATCAATCAATTGGTGAACTTCAGGAAAAAAGAAGCATAAAAACGCTTCAAAATACTCGCTTAATGCTTCTTTACAGGGTTCATCATAATTAGCGGTTGTCTGTTTCATTATGACAATTTTAGTGGGTTGTTGTCAGAAGGTGAACGCTAACATAAGAACTAAGCAGTTAAAGTATTTAACCAATTGATTAAATCTTCAACCGTAGAGAAATCGAATAAAGCTTCTCTCTCACAAGTCCAGAAAACGGGTTTCTCGAAGAAACCCGTTTTCTAAATAGTTTCTCAAAGAAACCCGTTTTCTAAATAGCGCCTTTTTCTGATTTTTCTTGCCAAGTACCGTGAAACCCCGGAGGGATAACACTGGGTAATTGCAGACAGCAAAGGGGTTCTTTTTCTAACTGCTGACTATCATAGATTCTCACTTGGCTGCTGTGATTATTGCCGTCGTAAACCACGAGGATTAACCATCCGGTTTCTGGAGATAAACCATCGCAGACAAAAATCGGTTCACTGCCATAACAGTTATTTTCTAGATAGGCAATAGTTAACTTACCTGTGGAGTGATTATAACAAGCGGGAAGTCCGATGATTTCCCGACGAATATCGCTATCGGGACGATGGACGGCTAAAAAAGTATTTTGCCATTTTTGTCCCACCAGTTGCGGGGAAACCACGGGAAAATCACAGCTTAAATCCGAGAGAATTTCCTGATTAATTACCTTTGCTGATAGGGGATTAATGGTAATACTTGCCAATTTTCCGATGGCTAAAGTTTCGGTTTTACCCGTGGCAACTTCTTTTAAAAATTGATTAGTTTTAAAGTCGTCATAACGGACAAAAACAATTTCAAGATTGCCTTGGTCATTCACACAACCATTAGCGAAGTGCCATTGAAACCATGAATCTGTAACACTTTCACTGACTAATTGCAGAGAATCTCGCTCAAAAATTAGTATTCTTGTTCCTAATTCTGGCTGCCACTGCATGGCATCACTAAAAGTTTTAAATCCCAACAGTATCGATAATTTATCCGCTTTTATCGGTGGGACAAAAAAGACGAGATACTGTCCCGCTAAAACAAAGTCATGCAGCAGAGACAATCTATCTAAATTAAAAGTTTTTTTCTGGATAATTTGACCAGTGGAGTCAGACTTATAGAGATTTAAACTAACTTTGGCACTGATTGTCACCCCGAAATTAAAAATCTCTCCTCTGGACAAATCTAGCTTAGGATGAGCGGAAAAAGTTTCCTTTGCTTGTAAGCTAGATAAATTATCTAAGCCTAGGGTTTCTAAAGATTGTAAATCTAATTTATGGGGAAAACCTCCTTCCCAGAGAGCTAATAATTTATCTGGTAAAGCTAACACCGAGGTATTAGCGGCATTTTTTACCTCTTTTCCCCAATTATTCCAAAAAAAGCCGGGGGCATTCATGCCATAATTAGGAAATAAATATTGATTAGCGGCGCTTTCTTGCTGATAACCAGCAGTCTGAACATAACGATAGGTGGCACTGGCTCCATTATCATGAAAATTTACAGCTAAAACTGCCCCATCTCCATCAAACCAATGACCAACTTTCTGCTTACCTCTTTCTAATCTCCCCGGACCATTGCGATAGAGACTCCCCCGCAATCCATCGGGAATTTTCCCCGATAATAAGGTTAATTGCGTTTCAGAAAATTCCACTGCTGGTTTTTCTAAAGATTTTGCCCAAGCTTTCATAGATTTGTTTTTTTAGTGATTACATAGTTTAAGTATAGCCCTAGACTAGGTTCAATGACGATAATTTCGCCAGTTTACCAGTTAATTAGTATTCACCGCAACCCATCAATTATGTCATGATAAAGTGTCGGGATCAATTCCCAGAGAACGGATATATTCAGCTAAACGTTCAGCTTTAAGACGCTCTTGTTCTAACCTTTTAGATAACTCAATAGAAGTTAAAAATTTCTGACCATCTAAACTATAAATTTCTAACTCATCTCCTCTCAATTCAAATCGGATATTTAACCGAGGACTAATCCATCCCTTAATCTCAGGTATAGAACTTAATATTCCTTCCCGTCTCAACCATCCTTGAAAATTATGAGAATCTGGATCATAGAGATAGTATTCTTCCACTCCATAACGTTGATAAAACAGGAGTTTTCGCTCCATTTCTTCTAAACTATTAGAAGGGGAAAGAATTTCAAAGACCACTTGAGGAGCAATATTATCTTCTTCCCATTGTTTATAGGAACCCCTTCTTCCTTTCGGACGACCAAATACTACCATAACATCGGGAGCAACGGGTCCAGTAATTTTTTTATCTTGGACGGGATACCAGAGCAGATCCCCCGCAATAAAAACGTTAGGAGAATTAGCAAAGAGAATCTCTAGGTTTTCTTTAATTTTCACGATCCATTCATATTGTTCGGTATTATCGGCCATGGGTTTACCGTCACTATCTGGGTATTCAATATCTGGATCAATAGCTGGTGTAAAGGTCATAATTTATGCTCTGAGGTTATTTGTCTGAAGATTATAATTTTAGCATCTGTAAGACCTGATCTATTCCCCTATATCTAGGGAGACATAACATCGTTATATCCCGACAGGTTACGTTGATAGGATTGATTTGCCTAAGTCTATATTTGTAGAGACTTGTCATGTTTAGTCTCTACAAAAGGGGTTAGAAAATAACGGACATATTGATCACTGATGGGACTACTTCTAAGCTAAGACGCATTTAAAGCGCTTATTCTTAAGATTAGCCGAATCTCCCCCAATCCCTTTACTGTTGCAAGAGTGCAAGAGCGCAAGAGTGCCTCGTCTCAACAAGCAATTTAAATGCGCGGGCAGCTTATCTGTCTCTACTGGATGAGTAGCAACATCGCTAAAAAACATCTGCTCCGCCTACTGCTGCCCCTCTACAAAGATGCCAAGGCGGCCGGCTACCATTGGTTAGCCCTAGAAACTGGGGACCTACTGTCCCGACTTGATCGAACCCCGGAAGTGGAGGTGCTTAAAAATCAGGCCCTCCCTTCCCCCCTAGTAGATGCGCTCGAACCCCAAGAAGCTTGGCAACTGTGCCTGAATGCCTTGGCTAATCTGTGCGCGCCAACACCAACCCCGGGTAAATCCAACCCCGTCGTCCGCCTTGCTTGGTTTCTCAGTATCTATTCCGAGGATTATTTCCTGCAACCAAAAGAACAGAAACTCGACGCGCGGGGCAATGGTCGTCGCGGCCGTCCCGTCTCCCTTAAACGTCTGCGAAAAACTGGGGAAATTGACTATTTAACCCCGCAAGACCTGAAAATTTGCGCCCATATCTTCGTGGAATCCAGTTACTATGGCCAGAACGAGTATCACTTTGAGCGCCGGGCAATTCTCGAACTGATCGGTCATCCCCTGGTGTTTTGGGAAGATTCCCCCAGAACGAGGGTAGAAATCGTCGCCGGGGAACTGGAATTGCGAGTAAGTAGGGAAAAATCGGGTAAATTAATCCTGTCTTTACTGCCCGATCTCAGCGAGCGCCAAGAAGTGCTGATTTGGAAAGAAACCCCCACTCGCGTTAAGGTAATCGAAGTCAAGCCGGAACACCGAAGCATCGCCGACATTATCGGCAAAAGCAACCGCTTAGAAGTCCCCGACAAGGGCCGGGAAAAAGTGCTGGCCGCAATCAATTCCCTGTCCGGGATGGTGACAGTACATTCCGATATCGGGGGAGGAAAAGCAGCCCGGTCAGTGGCAGCCGATAGTCAACCCCGGATTCATCTCTTACTGGCCGGAGAGGGTTTAAAAGTGGCGGTTCTCACCCGTCCTTTTGGGGCAGCCGGTCCCTATTTCCGGCCTGGAAAAGGGGGCGAAACAGTGATCGCCGAGATCGAGGGGGAACGGCTGCAAACAACTAGGGATCTAGCCCTAGAGAAAAAACTAGCGCAAACAGCGATCGATTCTTGTCCCACCCTGATCAGTTTTGAGGAAGAAAACGGGGAATGGCGGCTAGAAAATCCGGAGGATTGTCTCGATCTACTGCTGGAATTGCGGGAATTAAGCGATAGTGTCCTCGTGGAATGGCCAGAAGGGGAAAAATGGCGGGTGTCGCGTCAGCTTCGATTACAGGACCTACACCTAAATATCCACAGTCAGCACGATTGGTTTGCGGTAAGTGGGGAACTGCACCTAGAGGAGAAATCGGTGCTGAGTATGCAGGAGTTGATGAAACTGCTAGAGGGATCGCCGGGGCGGTTTATTCCCCTCGGAGATGGTCAATTTCTCGCCCTAACCGAGGCATTTCGGGAACGGTTACAGGAAATGCGCGCTTTCTCGGAAAAGTCCGGCGACGGTTTGCGGTTTCATCCCTTTGCTGCCCCGATTCTCTCCGAACTCAGCGAGGAAGTGGGACAACTCAAGGCCGATAAACGTTGGCGCGACAATTTACAACGCTTTCAGGAAAGTCAGGATTTTACCCCAGAAGTCCCCTCAACTCTACAGGCAGAATTGCGCGATTATCAATTGGAAGGCTTTCGTTGGTTAGCTAGGCTGGCCCAGTGGGGGGCCGGGGCCTGTTTGGCCGATGATATGGGATTAGGGAAAACTTTACAGGCCCTGGCAGTAATCCTAACCCGCGCCTCGGCGGGACCGACTTTAGCGATCGCTACTACTTCAGTATGTTTGAACTGGATTAGCGAGGCGGAAAGGTTCGCACCCACTTTAAATATCATCCAATTGGGAACAGGCGATCGGCAAGCCCGACTCGATCGACTGCAACCTTTCGATCTGTTGGTCTGTAGCTATGGGTTATTACAGCAGGAAGAAGTGGCAACCATGTGGGCCAGGGTAGAATGGCGGACAATCGTTCTCGATGAGGCCCAAGCGATTAAGAATTTCTCCACCAAGCGCTCGAAAGCGGCAATGAATCTGCGGGGGGATTTTAAATTAATCACCACGAGAACACCGATCGAGAATCATTTAGGGGAATTATGGAATCTTTTCCGTTTTATTAACCCCGGATTGTTGGGATCCTTGGAAAGTTTTGATCGCCATTTCGCCACCCCGATCGAAAAATACGGCGATAAAACCGCTCGCGAACAGTTAAAAAAACTGGTGCGGCCTTTCCTTCTCCGGCGCACCAAAAACCAAGTTCTGGCGGAATTACCGCCGCGTACCGAGATTTTAGTCCCGATCGAGTTAAGCGTCGAGGAGAAGGCGTTTTACGAGGCCTTACGGCGGCGCGCTTTGGAGAAATTAAGCGAGAGTGACAGTACCGCCGGGGCGAAACATCTCCAGGTACTGGCAGAGATCATGAAATTACGCCGGGCCTGCTGTCACCCGCAGTTAGTGGCTCCAGATTTGGATTTAGCAGGCTCGAAATTGTCCCGTTTCGGGGAAATTCTGGATTATTTATTGGATAATCAGCATAAAGCGTTGGTATTTAGTCAATTTGTCGATCATTTAGCGATTATCCGCAGTTATCTCGATCAAAGACAGATAAAATATCAATACCTCGATGGTAGTACCCCTGCTGGCGATCGGCAGAAACAGGTGAAAGCTTTTCAAGCGGGGGAAGGGGACGTATTTTTAATTAGTTTAAAAGCCGGGGGGACAGGATTAAATCTCACCGCGGCCGATTACGTTATCCATCTTGATCCCTGGTGGAATCCCGCAGTGGAGGATCAGGCCTCCGATCGCGCCCACCGCATCGGCCAAAAACGTCCGGTGACGATTTATCGCTTAGTGGCCAAGGATACGATCGAGGAAAAAATTGTTGATCTGCACCACCATAAACGCGATCTTGCCGATAGTTTATTGGCGGGAACCGACGCAAGCGGCAAGCTATCTACCGACGAATTATTACGCTTAATCGCCGAGGGATAAAAATATCCCCGACCCCGTTTAAATGCGGCAAATACTGCCAATTAAACTAACTTTTTGATAGCTGCTACTAACTGCTCGATTTCCGAGGACAAAGTGAAATAATGAACACAGGCACGGACCGAGAGGGGGTCGAGGAGAGTTCGCAGTAAAAACCCTTGTTTTTCTAGCTGTTGCACTAACTTTTGTGGGGTGATGGCCGAGTCAATTTGAAAGGAAACTAAACCGGATTCTGGTGGAGAATTTTTTAAACATTTCACCCCTTTAATCGTCTTTAATTCCCCCCAGAGATAAGCCGCTAATTGACAGATTTTTTCGTATCTTTGTCCCCCATCACCCCAGGCGTTATGTACCGCAATAGTTGCCCTTAAACCCTCAAATTGAGGATAGGCAGAAGTGGCCACTTCAAAGCGTCTGGCATCCGGTTTCCAACCGATAGGCTTTCCTCGGTTATCTGTTTCAATACCGCGCCAACCGATAAAAGTGGGCTGTAAACTAGGGAAAATTTCGGGACGAATATACAATCCTCCCACACCGGCCGGTCCACACCACCATTTATGACCTGTAAAAGCATAACAATCGGCGCCGGTAGCGCTTAAATCTAAGGGCAAACAACCCACGGATTGGGCAGCATCCACCACCACTAAAACGGGTTTTTCGGTGACAGAATTATCATGACAAAGTTGCGAGATTTCCTTGAGGGGTAAAACCTGTCCGGTATTCCAGGGAACATGACTAACCACCAAAACCCTAGTTTTTGGACGTAAATGAGCGGAAATGACTTCTATTGGGTTGCCGCCGTTTAAAGTTTCCCGAATAGGACAAGTGGAGATTTCCAGATGATAACGACGGGCAATTTCCCGAACTGTGGCGATAATTCCGGGGTGTTCACAATCGGTTAGTAAAATATGTTCCCCCGCTTGCCAGTCAACCCCCCAGAGGGCGATATTACAGCCTACAGTGACATCCTCAGTGATAGAGAGAGTGCTGGGGCTAATTCCCAATTCCTGAGCCATTTCTTGTCTGAGAAGTTCCGTTTTTCTGGTAATCCAATCGTTTACCCGTCCTGAAAACGGCCCCTGTTGTTGGAGAAAATTATGGGCATCGATAATCGCTTCTAATCCGGCCTTGGGCAAGGTTCCCTGACCACCGAAATTAAAATAAACTTTATTACTAAGTCCCCGAAATTCCTGTCTTTGTTCGGCTAAATCCGGTTTACTAACGGCGCAATCGAGGCTATTTTCGTCTAAATTCTGCATAAGCGAGGAGATGGGGGGGTCAGTTATCAATTATCGGTTATCAGTTATCAGTTAGAAGGTGTTGGGTTTTAAGGTTTTAGGGTTTTAGTTGAATTCCCCATTTCCCCATTTCCCCATTTCCCCACTTCCTGACGACCGACGACCGAAGGCTGAATTCTATCGACGGATTAAGTCGTAATTGTCACAATAGTATTAAAGTAGAGGAAACATACTTGGGAATGTTTTCTTTTTTTAAGTTTATTATTTTTTACTTTACCTCACTGGTCTAGGAAAGCTTAACTTTTCTCCTTGTATAGAATGCTACTGACCGATGATCTACTTCTAGACTACCAACGTTGTCAACGCCGTGCGTTTTTAAATCTCTACGGCAATAGCCAAGAAAAAGACCCTGAGCGAGATTTTTTGCTTAAATTGCGCCAAGAGAGTCAAAGTCACGTTAAAAAAGTCCTGCAAGACTCCTATCCCGATTATTGTTCCCTGACTACCCCCATCACCGATATTTTAGCCGCCGCTAGGGAAACGGAAGCTTTGATGCGTCAGGGGGTACCCTGTATTTATCACGGAGTCCTTTTACAATCTGGCTATCCCGTCTCTTTAACCGGGTCCCCGCATTTATTAATTAAACAGGCAGGAGAGTCGAAATTTGGCGATTGGATTTATTATCCCCTCAATATACAACTCGGTCGCCGTCCTAAGCCTGAATATAAGATTATGGCTACTTTTTACGCCTATTTATTAGCCAGTATGCAGGGAGTTTTTCCGGGTTATGCCGAAATTGTCCTGCGTCGTCATAATCGCTATCGGGTGGAATTGAATCTCTGGTTAACTAAACTAGAGGAAATAATCAAAAAGTTCGGCGAAATGGTGATTAATCGGCAAGAACCAGAAGTTTTTATCTCGCGTCAGCGTTGCAGTTTATGTCATTGGTATAGTCACTGTTATGGTATCGCCCAAGCGAGTCAACATCTTTCTTTAGTTCCGGGGGTGACTCCCAGTCGTTACCAATTTTTACAGTCTTTGGGGGTTTCCACCATGGAATCCCTTGCGCTTACCTGTCCTACCCGTATGGGGGAGGGGATGGGGTTAGAGGTGGCTAATCAGTTACAATTACAGGCCCAAGCAATTATTGAAAATCGGGCCTTTCGCAAAAGCAACGGGAAAACTGCTTATTTGTCCCCCCTACCGAGAGCCGAGATTGAATTTTATTTTGACATCGAAGCGGAACCAGAACAGAATTTAGATTATCTTTTGGGGATTTTACGGGTTGATTATCGAGTTAATACCCAGCAATTTTATCCCTTTTTGGCAGAAAAGCCAGAAGATGAAGGCAGGATTTGGCAGGAATTTTTAAGCTTAGTCATGCAGGATTATCAAGCACCAATTTTTCACTTTTCTGAGTACGAAGTGGAAACAATTAAGCGATTAGGTTATCTTTATAAAACCCCTTCTTCTTTGATTAATCAGTTAGTTTCTCGCTGTTTTGATCTACACTATCAGGTAGTTAATTCGGTAACTTTTCCCGTGGAAAGTTATTCTTTAAAATCCCTCGCTAACTGGATTGGCTTTCAATGGCGCGATCGAGGAGTAAGCGGGGATCAATGCGTTTGGTGGTATGACCAGTGGTTAAAAACAGGAGATCGGACTTTATTGGCGGCTATTTTGCGTTACAATGAGGATGATTGTCGCGCCACCTTTATACTAAAAGATTGGCTTGTAAACTTTTTAATTTGATTCTAAAGATTTATGACAAATAGGGGGGTAGGTAACATCTGCTACCCGTAGCTGCAAAGGGAAAATGATAGGCTATGAATGTGAAGACAGTCCCCTCACCCAATGGTGATCCCCATGTTCTCCCCACTTTTTCCGCTTCTACTCCTACTGCTTTCCTTCCTTAGTCTTCTCTGGTATCAAAAGACCGATAATGATATTTTTAAAGCTCTTGCCGTTAGTAGTTTGATTTTTGCAATTATTTGGGGCTTAATTCTCGTTCATTGGTCAATTCACCTGCTGGGACTGCTGTTATTGTTAAAATTCAGATCCCCCGCTTTCAGTTTGGTGCGCGTGCCTAGATGGTGATGGTTTGACCCTAATCTTCCAACTGTCGGGTAAGTACTTCGATCGCTTGTACATCGATCGTACCGGGAGGGGTGAGAATAATAAACTTACCCCCTGCCACTTTTAACGGTTCACCACAGTTAGGACATTGGCATTCTGTGCGATTAAAACCCGTAAATTCGTAGCTACAGACGGGACAGCTATCTTCAACTAAATTGCGTCGCAACCACCAGCGAAAAATCCCCCAAGCAATGACAGGGGAAAATATCAGGAATGCCACGAGAATTAAAAAACTATTGACTAACCAACCTAGTCCGATCGAGCCTAACAACAAGCCGACTAAAATCAAAGATAAGAAACAACCCAAACCAGAATCATTGACAGAATAGCTGCGGAAAAAGTTGTTATTCACGGCTCAACCCTCGATTCATCAAAGCTGCAATTATCTTTAACCTAACACATTCCCAACACATTGCCACGGTTAAATCTTCTTTTTGACTCACTGGTTCCTCGCTCTATTCTGCCTTGGGTTTAGTTTTGATCGAGATTATCCAGATTGACATCCTCATCGCTGGGGCCGGACGGTGATGACCGGCAGCTCGAACAGATTTAACCCAAAGAACTTCGGTTGGGCTTCGGCCGTGATCTCAGGCTTCGACGGTGAGATCAGCCGAACCGCCGAAACGCCGAACGGTTGAAGCGTCAACCAGATGCGCCTTCTTTGCCGAAAGTCTTGAAGAAAAAAATTTAATCACCAGTTATCAAGAGAAAGAATTGTGAACGCAAAGCGCTCGCTATGCGAGATCGAACCTATTCACAGAAGGCTGAAGATATTTAGGGTTTGATCATCAAGATATAGGAATCGGAGACGGCGTTTTGGACTGAGATTTAATTTAATTGCTGGCATTGACAATTATGAACTTGCTTGAGGCTATCATCAAGTGGCTGAATAAGACTTTTGCGGGATATCTATGGATGGTTGGCAGTGGTCTCGCCTTCTGGTGTTAGGTTACACCTCGGAGCCTTCCGTTCCCCGCTTCAATGCCAGGGTTGTGATTTCTGAAACTGGGGGTGGCTATCGCCCTTACTCTCGCCTTTGTCTTGCAAAAATTGATCACAAAATATATTGACCTTGAGTTCCCTAGCCAAGTTTTGGTAGTACATTGGGGCTAAAAACTCTACTAGGCAGTTATTTCGGGCATTGCCCGCCTATTTGATGCCTAAAAGTCTCGGACTATATGAGAAACGTTGTCACCACCATCAAGAGCTAATTAGAACAAATTTACTAGGGGAAAAGACCCGACCAGAAAAAGACCAAAAGCCGAAAGGCTTACGTAGCAAGGGATAGAAAAAAGATCAAAAAATTTTGCCAAAAGGGGTTGACAAACCTAGGGAAGTTAGATACATTGGTAAATGCGCGGTTGAAGCGAAGCGAAAGCGAAGCGAAACAAACGACGCTGGAACCTAGACAAAACAATAGTTTGAAAGCCAAGTAAAACAGCCTCGTTTAGAAGCAATTCTATAACAAAGAAGTCAAACCCGCAAGGGGGAGACGAAAAAAAGTCAAAGAATCAAACGATTCATCATGGAGAGTTTGATCCTGGCTCAGGATGAACGCTGGCGGCGTGCCTAACA
>NZ_JAPZSO010000023.1:0-1380 GCF_027531715.1 Microcystis sp. LE19-8.1F
GCCGGTGTTGCCTGCCACGTCGGTGTAGCTGGCCGCTGCCACGGACACCGAGCCGGTGGTTTCCACAGCATCGTCGGCCGTGAAGGTGGCCTGGTAGCTGCTGCCGCTGCCGGAGAAATTGCTCAACGTTCCGCCGCTGACGCTCACATCACTATCGGCAAAACCGGTGACATCTTCGCTGAACTCAAAGGTGACGAGAGAATTGTTATCGCCGTCGTTCAGCGAAGCATCAACGATATCGACTGTCACTGTAGGTGGAGTTGTATCGTAGGGAACGAAAACATATTGTCCATCTACCGCCTTGATACCGTCGGTGCCGTTGACGCTTGTGGCTCTGACACCAAGAGTCGTAACACCCCCCGCCAACAGCGCTTCGATCTCTACCCCTTGATCCTTGCTGTAGCTGTAAGTATAGGTATTACCCGCAGTAAGAAGACTGCTGCCATTATGCTCCGTTCCCGTTAACCCCGTATCGGAAATCTTGTCGTATCCATCCCAGACGATACCAGTCCCATTCATATTGAGACTGTTGTCAGCCTTGGAAAGAACTATATTGCCATCCGCGTTGCTATCGCCATTCGACCACCACAACGCGTTGAGATCCATCGACCCCTTCTTCATATCAACAGTCCACTGATTTGTGACCGTGTTGTAAGAAGCGGTGAACCAGAGAGCCTGGGTAGTGTCGCCGTATTCCCAGGTGTAAGTGCCTTCCTGCAATGCCATGATCAAGACTCCCAATCAACAATTCTATACATACGGCGGCTTCAGGCTTAGTCTGGTACATCTTCTAAGTGGAAATGCTTATTCAATAAGGATTTATCGGTGCCACACGGATAGAGGAACCGCCGTATGTAAATGGTAACAGATTATGTAACGTATGTAACCATTTAGGGGGGCTACGGACTCAACCCAACAAAAAGGACTTGTAGGTTGGGTTGACGTAAGGAAACCCAACTATAGTACGCTTGGATTGACCCAAGGAAACCCAAGAAAAGGTCATGAGAAGCGATCGCCGATTCCGACGGATTTAGGTGTTGGCTGTTGGGTTTCGCTTTCCCCTAAAATTGAGAGGTTTTCTTTAACCTATTGATTCGCTCAACCCAACCTACGGAATTCCTTGAAAAATCCCAACTTAGTAGATTTAGAAAAATGAGATGCACCCTGCCAAATGCTAAATTGTCTCATACTTCATCTTTATGAGAAACGCCGTAACTTACTTTTATAGGTAATACTTTTGATCTAAGTACAGGACAAAAATTGTAGGGAATGAAGAAAATCCCGATGATTAGGCAAAGAAGGGTTAAGAATCAGATGACGAAGATGGTCAAAACCTAAGCGAAAAAGACTCTTAGCACGACGACCGTGTTTCTTGAGGGG
>NZ_JAPZSO010000054.1:0-3980 GCF_027531715.1 Microcystis sp. LE19-8.1F
TTTTAGGTTGGGTAATCCCCAGACCATAGTAGCGAAACGTTTCGCCCCTTATGGGAATTAGTTAAGTCTTGGGGATGCTATTTTTATGTGAGCGATGGATGGTCAGTTTATCCATGTTTTATAGCAGAGGGCGACCATATAGTTAGTAAGACTTATATGACCAGAGTAGAGGGTGAGAACACAGGTTTAAGACATTATCTAGTCCGATTGCATCGCCAAACACTCTGCTATTCTAAGTCTAGAGAAGTGTTAGGATACTCTATTCGTTTATTAATTCATTATCTGAAGTTTCAAGAAGTGCCTATTCCTTACTGATTCATAGCTTAATTCAGCAACGCCGTAATTTTTAAGGAAGATACTTTACCTTTAACTGACTTTCAAGCTGTTAGTAATTTGTCAATTCTCCAAACTATAGCTCTAAATCTTTTCAGAGGTTTAGGCTTTTTATCCATTACAAAGGGGCAAAGATGGCTTGATAACAAGTGGTTCAGGCTTTGCGATTTGTTAGAATGAATCAGCCTCTGCCATTACTTTTGAAAAATTGTATACCTGAACTTCCCCCATACATATCTACTACAAGAGCCGAAAACCCTTATCCATCAATGGATGCACCCGTTAACTTTTCTTAATGTACCCAGGTAATTTGTAACATTTCTTAATGGACAAAATTCTCCTCCTACAGCAGATGTTATGGCCTTTTGTCAACGGGGAAGTCCAGGTATATTTAGGGCTGGCTGAATAAATCTAAAAACCTTGTTGGGTAAGACTTTTAGACCTTTGGTCAATCAAAAAGTACCAGATCCCGGAGTGATCGGGGGGAAAATTCAGGGACTTTTTCCCTGAAAATTAGGTAATTGACCCCCTCAAAATCGCTAAAACCCTACACCCGTTCGGACCTCGGCGTGAGACTTCGGACGTTCGGTGAGACTTCGGCGTGAGCTTTTGTCGAACGCTCAGGCTTCGACGGTGAGATCAGCCGAACCGCCGAACCGCCGAACCGCCGAACCGCCGAACCGCCGAACCGCCGCGTGAGCTTTTGTCGAACGCTCGGTCGAACGCTGATCTCACGGCCGAAGCCTGCCCCCACGAAAAACTTTTTCAGCAAACCCTATTTACAGCCTTTCTCAGATATATTAGGTACAATAGCAACAGTGTGTGAACCAATTACGAAGGTCTTGTTCCGAGACTTGCTTAAAAGCCTCTTCTAAAGCTTCATCTAGCTCTCGATAAGTTCTCGGTTTTAATTTTCTCAAGATTGACTTGATTTTTGACCAAAAATTTTCAATCGGGGCAAAATCGGGAGAGTAAGGAGGTAAATAAATTAGTTTAGCTCCTTTTTCTGCAACCGCTTTATTGACCTCTTCCCTGAAATTAATTTTACAGTTATCGATATTGATTACCGCACCTTCCCAGAGCTTAGGAACTAATATTCGGATAATAAACGCTTCAAATAAAATCCCAGTTATCGCTCCTAAAAAATTGGCTGTACCCAGAACTTCTTTTTTAGTAATTGCTGTAATAGTAGAAACATTTTGTCCTTTTTTAAGGGGTCGAGTCCCCTGCGCTCTAGTTCCTTTAAGTGAGCGATCGTGGGTTCTGGTCATAGATAGATTTGAACCAGCTTCGTCAAGCGAGATAAGATTTTCCTCGTCTACGTCCATAATTTTATCCTTTGTATTCTTGTCTAAGTTTTTGTACTCTTTCTGTCTCTTTTTCCGGGGGGTGTAGAGTTTTTTGTGGCGAGTCATTCTCAATCGTTCGGCTATTCTTGCCCCTGGGGCAACACTTAGCACTATACCGGTTCTTTCTAGGAACAGTTCTGATAGTTCGGTTAGAGTTGCGTCATTATTTTCTTCAATTAACTCACCTAGGGCGATCATCTGTTCTTGCGTGAGTTTTAAATGACGGCCACATCGATAAGTTTTCAGTCGAATATCTCCCGTTTCTCGAGATTGCTTCAAAAGCTTTTGTACGAAACTTAAGGCTACGCAGAATCTTTTCGCTAATTGCCTTTGAGAAATGGGTTCGTTATAATAACAGTCTAGGATTTTCTGACGGAACTCTACTGGATAGGATTTCATATTTTGGACAATTTAGCTATCCACAACATTATACTTCATATTTTTGATAAAAGCTGTAAGATCGACTTCTCCACCCCAAGGATCTTTTACCTGGCGATTGACTAACATCTCAACTATAAATTCCCTTTCCGTGGCGTAGTCGTCCTCGTCATATTGGGTAAAAAGTTGGCTAGGATGTCCTCGTTACTCGCTCAAAGCCTTCTTCAGATCGACTTGTGCCAGCCGCACCAACAATTGCCAAGCATCACATAAATTACTCTTACCATCCGCATTAACCCCAGCAACTACAGTAAACGGCGTAAATTCCATTTCAAAATTATCAAAGGATTTAAAGCCATGAACTTTAATAGAGTTCTTGCATAATTAATTTTTGATAGTTCAAAAATGAGAAAAATAGGCATAAAATTGCCTAAAATCCCTAAATAGAGCATTTAATTGATTAATGCTCATTCTTAATTCTCCTGACTACTGACTACTGGCTCGGAGACTCCTCAGCTAAGGTCAGATTTTTGATTTTTGCCAGAGGTCTAATATAAGTAATCCTAGTTTTAGGCAATAAGTAATATTAAAACATCAGCACGGCATTCAACAAATTCTCAAAGGGGAATGGAAGTTTCATGGCGAATTCCACCATACTGGACAATCTTCTCAACTTTCGCCTGATACTTTCCTACTAATAGGATGCGTTCCCTGCTGCAACTCTGACTAAGCAACTAATCGACCAGGGGGAACGCACCTTACCGAATCAATTCCTGAGAGTAGGGAATCTTAGTCTAACAAAGCCCAAGCACAACAGCTTATCTAGCTGACGGCCGCCGGCTGACGGCCGGCGACTAAAAATTAACATTGCAAGAAAACTTAACAATTGGCCAAGAAACTCGATCGAGTAGGTAGAATAGCAAGTAAATCATTTTGTAAACTCCAACCGATTAATTAACCAGAATAGAGATAACCCAGAACGCCTGTGATAGATAAAAGACGCACTACTCGCGATCTCCCCCAAATTAACGAAAGAATCCGCTTTCCTGAAATCCGCGTTATCGATAGCGACGGCTCTCAACTAGGCATTATTACTCCTGCCGAAGCTTTACGCGTGGCCGAAGAAAAGGAACTTGATCTCGTCCTCGTCAGTGAAACGGCAAATCCTCCCGTTTGCCGGATTATGGACTATGGTAAATACAAGTTTGAACAGGAGAAAAAAGCCCGTGAGGCCAAGAAAAAACAGCATACAGCCGATATAAAAGAAGTTAAAATGCGCTATAAAATTGATGAGCATGACTACAACGTGCGAGTCAACCAAGCGCAACGTTTTTTAAAAGCGGGAGATAAGGTAAAAGCGACGATTACCTTCCGAGGCCGGGAAATTCAACACTCTAACCTAGCGGAAGAATTACTGGCGCGCATGGCCAAAGATTTAGAGGATGTAGCTGAGGTACAGCAAGCGCCAAAAAAAGAAGGTCGTAACATGATGATGATGTTATCGCCGAAAAAATAACTAACTAATCCAGAAAAAGGGGCTAAAACCCCTTTTTTGTTCTTCAGAAATCCCCAAAAGAAACCAATAATTTAAAACAAATGTATTATCTGCGAATTAAGTCTCTAGATTGAAATCACAGGCACTCAAACCAAATCCGTTTTTAATAGTATGATTAACTCCCAATCGAACTTTAAAAACCCAGTTATGGATTGTTTCTCCGCATCTCTGGCGCGCCCCTCTCCCTGCTCCCTGATCTCCTATGCCTTTTAAACAGGATTTAGTAAGTATCTAAGCACAATTAATTACACATCTAAGCCACTACTCCGTCAGACTTCTGATGTGAGGAAACAGTGAACTGAAAACTCAAATCCGATCCCTAATAGCTGTATCCCGTCTCCCGTCTCCCGTCTCCCGTCTCCCGT
>NZ_JAPZSO010000135.1:0-1199 GCF_027531715.1 Microcystis sp. LE19-8.1F
TTCAAGGGGTGACAAGGCGACTAAAAGGCTTGCTGGATAAGGCGCATAGCCGTTAGACCCCTAGAAAAATTCGGGTGTTTTCCAGGCTTGAGTCGAATCAAAGAAAAAGCGAGTTCCGAGTATGCGTCCATCGACTCGACCCAAAAAGTCCCATAAGTACCTATCCAAAAATCGCTATGTCTTTCTGGACCGCGTTTTGCTTCTTTGGAGCGACAAATATAATCCCGAGTTCCCGATTTCTTGAGATTTTGACCCCGGGTTGTATTCAAAGAGTAAGCGATAGCGATTAATAAAACTAAGGCGAGAAAGCGAGGCTCGCTCACTTTCGTTTTTTCCAGATTATATCCTCCCGTTTTACAATCTTTGAACATCGCCTCAATCCCGAATCTGGCTCGATATAATTTGAGGGTTAACTCTAAAGATTCTAGATTAGTCAATAAATACCAAGGCTCTTTAGACCCTTTACTTCGATAGCGCCTTTTCCAATAAATTGCCAGATTAAACCCACCGATCTGATGGCTTTTCGTGTGGGTCACTCCTCGAAAGAATTTTCGTTCTCCCCGGTTCGGTTCTAGCTCCGAAAGGGCTTGATAGTTTTCTTCTTCTTTCAATCGCGTGTAGGTACTTTTCTTTTGACGGAAGATAAAAGCTACACCTCTGTCGTCTAGCCACTTCCCTAACTGCACCGACTGAAATTCACGATCTCCCATTACGACGAGCGGATAGGGTTTCAATAACCGCAAGACCGGCTTGATAAATTTTTTCTGTTCGCCCAGATCGCTACTTCCTTTTTTATTCAGTAACACCCAAGATACGGGCAAGGCTCTCCGACCACAAATCACACTGGCAACGAATAAATTTCTTCCTTTCCAATCGGTTCTATCTATGACGACTAATAATCGTCCCGCCTGTTTCAGTTTTTGAAGCCTTCTTCTTTGCTCTCGATTTTTGTTTTTCCCACTAAACTCTAGCTTGACAATCTGTTTGATCAAGGGAAACCACAAGAGTTTCACGTTTAGTTGCGGGAGCTTAAGAAATCTCTGCAAATTCCGTCTTCTACTTTCAAAGGTTATCGGTTGCGGGAAAAGAGCGGCCAGTTTCTCTAGTTGGACTATCCGATGACTTTGTAAGAGCAGGATTACTATCTGTAAGGTCAAATAGCTCGCCTCGCTAAGGTTTGCCTGTAAGCAAGCCTGATA
>NZ_JAPZSO010000238.1:0-1162 GCF_027531715.1 Microcystis sp. LE19-8.1F
GCTAAAGACTGTTGATAAAACTCGATCGCTTTTTGGTATTCCCCTAGGGAACCGTAAACAGTGCCTAAATTACCGTAGGATTTCGCTTCACCCCCCCGATCACCGATTTCCCGTTTGATTGCTAAGGACTGTTGATGAAACTCGATCGCTTTTTGGTATTCTCCTAGGGATTTGTAAGCATTGCCTAAATTATTGTAGGATGCCGCTTCACCCCACCGATCACCGATTTTTCGCGTGATTGCTAAGGATTGTTGATAAAACTCGATCGCTTTTTGGTATTCTCCTAGGGAACGGTAAACATTGCCTAAATTATTGTAGGAATTCGCTTCACCCCCCCGATCACCGATTTCCCGTTTGATTGCTAAGGACTGTTGATGAAACTCGATCGCTTTTTGGTATTTTCCTAGGGAATAGTAAACACTGCCTAAATTATTGTAGGATGCCGCTTCACCCCACCGATCACCGATTTCCCGTTTGATTGCTAAGGACTGTTGATGAAACTCGATCGCTTTTTGGTATTCTCCTAGGGAATCGTAAACAATGCCTAAATTATTGTAGGAATACGCTTCACCCCCCCGATCACCGATTTCCCGTGTGATTGCTAAGGACTGTTGATGAAACTCGATCGCTTTTTGGTATTCTCCTAGGGAATCGTAAACATTGCCTAAACCCATGTAGGAATACGCTTCACCCTTCCGATTACCGATTTTCCGTTCGATCGCTAAGGATTGTTGATAAAACTCGATCGCTTTTTGGTATTCTCCTAGGGAATCGTAAACAATGCCTAAATTATTGTAGGATGCCGCTTCACCCCCCTGATCATCGATTTCCCGTGTGATTTCTAAGGACTGTTGATAAAACTCGATCGCTTTTTGGTATTCTCCTAGGAATTTGTAAACAAGGCCCAAATTATTGTAGGATGCCGCTTCACCCCCCCGATCACCGATTTCCAGTGTGATTGCTAAAGACTGTTGATGAAACTCGATCGCTTTTTGGTATTTTCCTAGTAAATAGTAAACAACGCCTAAATTACCGTAGGATTTCGCTTCACCCCCCCGATCACCGATTTCCCGTTTGATTGCTAAGGACTGTTGATGAAATTCGATCGCTTTTTGGTATTCTCCTAGTGAACCGTAAGCATTGCCTAAACTGGTGAGGGATG
>NZ_JAPZSO010000021.1:0-9236 GCF_027531715.1 Microcystis sp. LE19-8.1F
TGACACTGTACCTAATACGACTGCACACCGCTATAAGCTAGTGAGGTACACATATTTTTCTTCCCTTTTGACTTTTGCCTCTTGCCTTTTGCCTAAAACCCATAACTTTTGTACCTCAGCAGACTGAAAAACGCTATATAAGCTTCTGCTAGTTACTACGGGTAACATTACAAATGTCGAATTAGAAGCATTATTTCAGAATAATCTAACCCAAATAGAAGCACTTTTTACTCAACATTCGTTAATAGAAATGAGTCGCAACTCAATCATCGTTCATCATTAGTAGTAGGACAAGCTGAAATTAGCTTTAAGTGCTTCACAAAAGGAATAAAATCTTTATCTGAAAAAAAGAGCGGAAGATTATTTTCAATACAAAAGGAAGCAATAATAACATCAGCAGTTTTCCTAATAGTGATCCCCTTCTTGCGTAACTGGCGATAATTGTCCGCGCTTTTCAATGCCATTCTCAAACCTAGTAAATCATAAATAGTCAATGAAGTTAGTAAGCGATAGGCTATTTGATAATCCTTATCACTCCTAAAACCTTGGAGAACTTCGGTGAGAATAATAAGCTGCCCGCGCATTTAAATTGCTTGTTGAGACGAGGCAAGAGGCACTCTTGCAAGAGGCAACAGTAAAGGGATTGGGGGAGATTCGGCTAATCTTAAGAATAAGCGCTTTAAATGCGTCTTAGCTTATCACCAATAGCTATCGGCTCAACTCCCAGCAGTAAATCAATCCAAACACTAGAATCCACAAGAATCATTGATTGTGCCTCATTTCCTCAAGGTTTCCTTCCCATTTAAGCTTACCTTTAAAGGCTTTAATTTTCTCCTGTTGTTTGAGCCGAATCAAAGTCTTAAGACCCAATTCAACAACTTCTTGTTTAGTCTTTAAACCAGTAGCTTTAAGAGCATCAGCCATGAGTTGGTCATCAATGATAATGTTAGTCATCATCCTATCCCTAGTTGTGTATAGTAGATTGTTAATATACACATTATATAGGGTTTGCTGAATAAATGTGAGATGTAAGCAAGGTAGAGATTTTGTGGCTTTTCTCGCAAAACAGGTGCAAGATTGTGAGAGAATCGTCGTTCAAAATCTTGCGTCTTTATCGGCCCGCGTCCTGTAGGGGCGAAGCATTCGGACAATAACCTATCGGTGAAACTGTAGATTTTCTATCCGAATGCTTCGCCCGTACTTTTTGCCGCATACCCTATTTAGGAGAAAACTGCTCGATTCAATAATTTGAGCCAAAACCCAATATTTTTAAAGACATCGGTGCAGTTTCCCGCAAGTATCGCTCATTTTTGATAGACAAAAGTTATTGCTGTCACCCCCAACACAACTTTACTGTCCCACTCGCCAAATTTTGATAGTTTTGTCACCACTCCCACTAGCTAAATAGCGGCCATCGGGACTATATACCACTGACAAAACCCCTTCAGAATGACCAGTAAGGGTACGCAATTGTTTTCCCGTTGCTACTTCCCAAATTTTGATAGTTTTGTCACCACTACGACTAGCTAAATAGCGGCCATCGGGACTATATACTACTGACCAAACCACATTAGAATGACCAGTAAGAGTATGCAATTGTTTTCCCGTTGCCACCTCCCAAATTTTGATAGTTTTGTCATGACTCTCACTAGCTAAATAGCGGCCATCGGGACTATATACCACTGACCTAACCCTGTCAGAATTACCAGTAAGGGTACGCAGTTCTTTTCCGGTTGCTACCTCCCAAATTTTGATAGTATTGTCATGACTCTGACTAGCTAAATAGCGGCCATCGGGACTAACCATTGATTCAACAAAGCTACCCCTAAGGTTATGGGTATGCAATTGTTTTCCCGTTGCTACTTCCCAAATTTTGATAGTTCTATTTCCGTACCAGTTGTTCACACTACGACTAGCTAAATAGCGGCCATCGGGACTATATACCACTGAGTTAACTGAGTCAGAATGACCAGTAAGGGTTTTCTCTAAGAAGCGAAGACTAGATAAACCAGATATTAATAATTGAGGACTAGCAGGAAATTCGTCATATTTAAAATAACCGTAAACTTGGGTTATTCCTATCCCTAATAACAAAACGCCACCAAGAGCATTCATTCTATTTCTCAGATTATTATTTTTAACCGGTTGTGCTGGTGTTTTTTTGGGTACAGGTACGGGTGAAACTGGCGGAGAAGAATTAATCTTAGGAATAACTGGCGATTGTTTTTGAGTTACAACAGGCTGCGGATTTGGTGGTGGAGATGTTATAGTAGGAGTTATAGGAGGTAACTTTAATTGCCGTTCAATCTCATCTAAACGTTGTAAAATAACCCTAGTATTAGCCGGTCTATTCTTTGGCAATCTTCCCATCAACTCGTCAATAAAATCCAACAATAACGGGTGAATATTTTCCGTTTCTTCTCGCCAAGGTAAAACATCATTAATCGGATCATAAATTTCTAAAGGATGTTTTCCGGTTAATAAATGCACAAAAGTTCGTCCTAAAGCATGAAAATCTGATTGAATCACTGCTTGACCATGTTGTTGTTCATTGGGGGTATATCCGGCTGAGGTAATACCTGTCACCTGTTGACCTTTTACCTTTTGATGATAGGTTTGGGTTTCTTCCCTTGCTGTGCCAAAATCAATTAACACCAACTCGCCACTATTCCGCATCATGATATTAGGAGGTTTAATATCTCGATGCAGCCAATTCTGTTGATGAATTTTATCGAGAATTAAAGTAATTTCTCTCAGCCATTTTAAGGCTCGTTTTTGACTTAATTTATCATACTGGTTTAGCCACTGTTCTAAATTAATCCCCTCCACTTTTTCCATAACTAAACAGTGTAATATTTTCCCCTCCCTCGTGGAATATTGAAAATAGGCATCTGCTCGAGGAACACCGGTGACATTTTGACGACTTAACTCTAATAAAACGTCATATTCCCGTTTAAATAATTCCACTGCCTTCGGTTGATTATTCCATTTTTCTTGTAATACCTTGAGGATTTTGGCTGTAAAACCTTCAAAAGCCTCATAAACAATGCCAAAACCGGTCGTATCACTCAATAACCGACTCACCCTATATTTACCATTTAACAACAATTGAGAGCCGCAACTTTGACAGTAACGAGTATTCGAGTTATTATTACTCGGATGCCCTGGTTGAGAACAATCGGGATTAATGCAGTAACAGGGTTTCATCTCGGCTATCAGTTATTTTATTGAGTGAATAATTGAAAGTTTTCCCTTACCTGTCTTTGAAGGCATTTTATCATAAGTAAGTAGTAGTAGTAACGCACCAAATTAAATTAATGATAGGTGTGGTGCGTTACGACGGATTGTTAGATTCAAGTTTAAGCAGAGATTGTCGCCGTCTAACGCACCCTACATTTTACTAAACTGGGATGAGCCACTCTTGAAAAAGGGGACAATTATTAATTATTATTAAAAGTATATTTACTAATTAACCAAAATACCAGTGAAACTAGCTCAAGCTCAGACGATATTAACAGACACTTTAACCGTATTTTGGGGAGAATGGCTAGATTTAAGGGCGAGAGTCCTTCAGATCGCCGCCACAGGTTTAGTTTCTCCCCTAATCTATATTATCGGTTTCGGGTTGGGGTTGGGAAGCGCCCTCGATCGCTCGATGAAACCCTCGATCGGCGATTCCTATCTAGAATTTATTTTACCCGGAATGGTGGCCCTGTCCTCAATGGCGATCAGTTTCGGGGGAACCACCTTTTCCATCTGTGGCGATCGCTTATTTAGTAAAACCTTCGAGGAATTATTATTGCTTCCCGTCCATCCCCTCTCATTATTTTTAGGCAAAGTTTTCGCGGGGATTTTGCGCGGTGTAATGACTTCTGCATCAGTGATTCTCGTTGCTATCTTATTTACAGGAAAATTTGTCAGTTTTCTCAATCCCCTCTTTTTATTAGTTTTAATCTTAAATTGTGCCGTCTTTGCCGGTTTAGGGGCAATTGTCGGATTGCGAGTTACATCCATCGAAAGTGTCGGTCTGTATAATAACTTTTTAATCGTGCCGATGTCTTTTTTAGGAGCAACTTTTTTCGATCCCCAAACCTTACCCTGGGCATTAAAAATTATTGTTTATGCCTTGCCCCTCACCTATGCTAGTCTGGGATTAAGAGCCGCAGCCTACGATATTAATCAATTTCCTTGGTTCGCTATCCCCATTTTATTAATCGTCGCTATTCTTCTCTCGATTGTCGGTGCTTATCAATTCTCCCATCAACGGGATTAAATCAGTTATCAGTTATCAGTTATCAGTGGTCAGTTATCAGTTAAGTACCTAAGCAAAGTTAATTAAACATATCTAACTACCTCTTGCCTTTTGCCTTTTGCCTTTTGCCTATTCTAACCAAGAAATTCATTTTGCACAACTACTTATCTCCTGACTCCTTTTTCCCTTGAATAAATATATCCTTTTTTATAAACCCTACGATGTATTATGTCAGTTTACTGATGAAAATGGGCGCTCGACTTTAAAAGATTATATTCCCATCCCAAATATCTATTCTGTCGGTCGTTTAGATAGGGACAGCGAGGGATTATTATTACTCACAGATAACGGTCAATTACAGCATCGTTTGGGTCATCGTCAATTTGCTCATCCGCGCACCTATTGGGTACAAGTCGAAAGAATTCCAGACCTAAACGCTTTAGAAAAATTGCGTCAAGGTCTTCCTATTCAGGATTATCGCACTCGACCAGCAATAGTTAATTTACTAGATTTTGAACCGGATTTACCCCCCAGAGAGCCACCGATTCGTTATCGAAAATCTGTCCCCACCGCTTGGTTAGAAATTACCTTAACTGAGGGGAGAAATCGTCAGGTAAGACGGATGACGGCTGCCGTTGGTTATCCCACTTTAAGATTAATTAGAACCGCCATTACTATTGACAAAAACAATAAATTATGCTTAACAGGATTACAACCCGGTCAATGGCGAGAAGTGACTGAAAAAGAGAGAAAAGCCTTGGAAAGGTTATAATTTCTGTAAGTAACCTTGATAACCAAAGTTGAATGTATATTTTGGAACTTGATCAAATGACCCACAATTATCTATAATCGTGAATATTAAACCTAAGACAAACATGAAAGTTAAAATTAAAAATCTTGGCATTTTAAAACAGGCAGAATTCAGTCTAGGCGACCTCACAATTATCTGTGGTGGTAATAATACAGGTAAAACTTATGCTACCTACGCTTTATTCGGTTTTTTAGACAATTGGCGAAGACTATTAACGGGGCCAAGATTTGGACTCAAAGAAAAAATTGAGCAACTACTTTCTGATGGTGTAATTAGTCTCGATCTACAGGAGTATGTTCAACAGTGTGAAAGTATTATTACTACAGGTTGTCAAAGATATGTTCAACAAATACCTGAAGTTTTTGCGGCTAACGAGGAGAGGTTTAAAAATGTTGATTTTCAGATAGAATTAAATTTTGACAATATTCAATTTCAAGATAAGTATGAAAAGAAAATTAGTACAGCAATATGGGAAATTATCTCGATTAGCAAACCTGAAAATGAGCCTTATTTATCCATTGCATTATTAACAGAAACAGAAACAGAAAAAATAAATCTGGGAGGTGATTTTCTTGAATATATCGAATATATCATTTCCAACAGCATCCAAGATATAATTTTCTCTCAGTTTTTTCCCAGGCCATTTATTGCCAGTGCAGAAAGGACAGGAGCGGCAATTTTTCGCAAAGAGTTAAATTTTGCTCGTAATCGTTTACTGGAAGAAATTAGTAAAAATAGCAATTTTAATCCTAGGGAACTGTTATTTAATGTTTCTCAGGATTATGCGCTACCAGTCAAAAAAAATGTAGATTTTACTAGACAAATAGAAACAATTGTCAAAAAAAATAGCTTTATCGCCGAAAATCATCCCAGTATTTTAGAAGATTTTGCCGATATTATTGGTGGTCAATATATGATTACTAGCAATGATGAACTTTATTACATTCCTAAAGGAAAAAAACTTAGACTATCGATGGATGAAAGTTCTAGTGCTGTACGTTCTCTTTTAGACATTGGCTTTTATTTAAGACACGAAGCTCGAATCGGAGATTTGTTGATAGTAGATGAACCTGAATTAAATCTCCATCCAGAAAATCAACGCCGTATCGCTAAACTTTTCGCTCGACTGATCAACATTGGTATTAAAGTTTTTATCACTACTCACAGTGATTATATTATCAAAGAAATAAACACATTAATTATGCTCAACCATGATCAACCACATCTGAAACAAATTGCCGCAGAAGAAGGCTACAGACAAGAGGAATTATTATCGGCCGATCAAGTTAAAGTCTATATTGCTGAAAAAGCTTTAAAGATGTTAAAAGGACAAAAAAGAAAAACCAAATTTAACACTTTAACTCCCGCTAAAATTGATCACGAAATGGGTATCGAGGCGCGCAGTTTTGATACTACTATCGAAAATATGAATCGTATTCAAACGGCTATTATTTGGGGTGAGGAGTAATGTCTGATATTGCTATCCTCAAAGAAATGATTAGCAAGTGTGCGATAGTAGAGTTGGAATATAAAAAAGAGTACAAACGAGATAGTTATTTACTGAAACTGATAGAAAATCAAGATAACTATTCATTTGTGATTAGTGGAATGCCTGAACCCGATCAAGTTATTGTGATCAAGCTAGATGAGTTTTTTGATGTCCGCAAAATTTTTACTGGTAGTAAAGGTGAGTGTAAGCGTGCAGATTTTATAATTATCGCTAATACCCCTACTGAAAAAGTTATCCTTTGTTTGGAAATGAAGAAAAGCGGAGATTCTAATCCATCGATAACTAAACAATTAAAAGGAGCCAAATGCTTTGTCTCCTATTGTCGTGAAATCGGACGCTTATTTTGGAATCAACCCGATTTTCTTCAGGACTATCAATATCGCTTTGTTAGTATTAAAAATATCAGTATTTCTAAAACAAGCATGAGCAGCCGTAAACTTTCTCAAAAAAGTGAGATTCACGATCAACCAGAAAAAATGTTAAAAATTTCTGCTAAAGCGAAGCACTTTCAAGAATTAATTTAGTCCTATAGCTTGACATTATGACTGATTTAATCTCGATCGAATAACGATCTTTTGCCGAGAGTGCCGAAAGAGCCTTATCGATGCTCATTTTTAAAAACTTCAAACACCTGCCGGCTGAAATATTTTAACTTATCAGCCACCTTAGGAGAAGGTTGATAATTGCCGACTAATTGCCAATTTTCCACCGTAGATAGTCGCCAAGCGGTTCCTTGATGGTTAAAAGCCTGCATTTCTAAGCCAATCAAACGCTGATGCTGATCCTCGCTATCGAGATGAAAACGAATTTGTACCAGAATACTGCGCCCTTGAATTCTGGGACTCCAACCGGGAAAATGGAAAGCGATATCGATCGAGTCGGGATCCGTTAACTCCCTTGTGTGGGGATCATTGCGCCAAGGTTTCAGATCTGCCTTTGCATCGGGGAATTGTTGTTTAAACAGGTTGACGAGTGTGGCGATCTTCGCCGTTAATTCTAATCCTTTTGCCTGTTCCGACGCATTCATGCTCACCTCTGATAATTGCTTATAAAGTAACTATTTATACAGTTTAGCCCTGCTTTTTGCGACTATTGGAACAATTATAACGATATTTTCTCGATCGAGTCCAAAATGCCGCACCTGTCAATCAAGATAGCCGCCACCAAAAAGACAAAATCAAAACTAAACTAGAAAAGAGGATAATCGACAGGAACAGTATTTTCTATGAATCCCCAAGAGTCTCTATTACAATCGATCGAAAAATTAGGCTATCGGGTTACGGTGGGTGATGTGGCGGCAAAATCGGGTTTAGAGATTAACGCTGCACAACAGGGATTATTAGCTTTAGCGGCGGAAGCGGGGGGACATTTACAGGTAGCAGATACGGGGGAGATTATCTATCTTTTCCCTGAAAATTTTCGCTCAATTCTTCTGAATAAATATTGGCAATTGCAGTTAAAAGCTTTCGCCAGTAAAATCTGGCAAGTAGTTTTTTATGTTATTCGCATTTCCTTTGGCATTGTTTTAATTATTTCGATTTTAATCCTCTTGTTTGCTATCCTAGCGATCCTGATAGCCTCAATGTTCAAAGATAGTGACTCAGATAACAATTCTGGAAATAACAACATTAATATTAACTTCTTTCCCACGGACTTTTTCTGGATTTTTTATCCCGATTTTGGTAATAACTACTACGAAAAAAGAGATAGGGAAGTTAAGGCAGAAAAACCCCCTAGTAAGATGAATTTTCTCGAGGCAGTTTTTTCTTTTCTTTTTGGCGATGGCGATCCTAATTTTAATTTAGAGGAGAGACGCTGGCAAACTATCGGTAAAGTAATTCAAAATAATCGTGGCTCGATTATCGCTCCACAAATTGCCCCCTATCTCGATAGTATTACCCCTAGTCAGGAGGAGACAGAAGACTATATACTCCCAGTTTTAACTCGCTTTAATGGGTTGCCGCAGGTGTCCGATCGAGGCGATATTATCTATTATTTTCCCGATCTACAGGTGACAACCAAAGAGAGAAAATTACAAACAGTTTCCCCCTATCTAAAGGAAAAACGCTGGAAGTTTAGCGAAGCAGATAGTGGTCAAATTATCTTAGCTTTAGGTTTAGGGGCGGTTAACTTTATCCTCGCTTTAGTTTTAGGATATTTGCTCAACAGTGATAGTGTTGATTTGAGCGGTTCTCTGGGGTCGATAGTCACAGGTATCTACGGTTTTCTCCTCAGTTATGCCGCTGCTTTTTTGGGGATTCCCCTCGGTCGTTATTTCTTTTTGCAGTGGAGAAATGAGCGGGTGAATCAACGCAATCAAAAGCGAGAAAAAAGAGCAGATCTATTAGCCCAAAATAATCCTGAATTAGAGCAAAAACTGGCCTACTCTCGTCAATTTGCTGACCAAAAAGTGATTACAGATGCTGATATTAGTTATTCTACCGATCAAGACTATCTCGAACAAGAGATCGAGCGCTCCGATAAAATCGATCGAGAATGGCAAAAACGCTTAGAATCCCCCGATTAAGTAGCTGGTTATAATTAAATTAAAAATGGATTTTGCCTTTAATCCCCCCTTGATCCCCCCTTGATAAGGTAGGGTTGATTCATGAATCAACCCTACCCTTGATAACGGGGGTGTCTGATAATTTTTAACGCCTACC
>NZ_JAPZSO010000247.1:0-11191 GCF_027531715.1 Microcystis sp. LE19-8.1F
CAAAAGTCAAAAGGGAAGAAAAATATGTGTACCTCACTAGCTTATAGCGGTGTGCAGTCGTATTAGGTACAGTGTCACAAGCTATAAACCATGCTAGGCAAAGCTTGGTCTGTATCTCACTCAAGCGCTTACCGCTATAGGATTGACGCTCTTTCTGAAATTTTTCTAAAATATTGTTGATAACCGTTTCGACCTCTAATCCTTCCCCGTTGTCTAATTCGGCTACAGCAATATCAATTTGATGACCAGTTTCTTCTCGCCATTGTAAATAATCTTCATTGATGGTGTCCAGCAAGTGTAAAGCGGTATCTATGAGCTGCTCTACATGATCAAATCTGCCACTTTTTAACTGTTCTTCGATAAATTTTTCTTGATTGGGTTTTAGTTGAATATTCATACTAATTTTTGTCAGTTCAAGGACTAAATTATAAGCATTCTATTTTATTAGACTGCAAGGAGCAGACAGAATAGACTAAGATTATCGCTTATCTAGGGGCAGAAATAAGGTAACAATCCACAGTAGGATAGAGATTGCTAAAAATTGACTCTTGAGTAGAGTGGCAACAAGATGGCGAAAGCGGCGATTATTGGATTGGGAAGATCGGGAATAGCAGCGGCAAGATGCTTAAAACGGGATGGTTGGCAGGTGACATTAAGCGATCGCTCCGATTCTCCCAGTTTACAAGCAACCAAAACCAATCTGGAAAGGGAAGGAATTATTGTCAATCTTGGTCAAAATCTCAGTCTAGAGGCTTCGGACTTGCCCGATCTTATCGTGGTTAGCCCCGGCGTGCCTTGGGATGCCCCGATTTTAATTACCGCTAGAGAAAAAGGCATCGATACGATCGGAGAATTAGAATTAGCTTGGCGTTATCTGCAATCTTCTCCTTGGTTGGGGATTACGGGAACTAACGGCAAAACCACCACCACCGCCCTCTGTGCCGCTATTTTTCAAAAAGCGGGGTTAAATGCCCCTTCCTGCGGTAATATCGGCTATGCTGCCTGTGAATTGGCTTTAAAAGCCGATCAATACGATTGGATTATTGCGGAGATTAGTAGTTATCAGATCGAGTCTAGTCGGGATTTATCGCCGAAAATCGGCATCTGGACAACTTTTACCCCCGATCACCTCAGTCGTCATCAAACCCTGGCAAATTATTATCAGATTAAAGCCTCTTTACTGCAAAGAAGCGATCGCCAAATCCTCAACGGTGATGATCCCTATCTGCGTCAAATCGGTGTTAGTCAATGGCAACAAGCTTACTGGACTTCTGTGCAGGGCAAAGATGCGCTTTTGGGCGATCCTAGTCGTGGTGTTTATCTGCAAGATAACTGGATCGTGGCTTTTGGGGAGTTAATTGCCCCAGTTAATCTCCTGAAAATGGTGGGTAGTCACAATCAGCAGAATTTGCTTATGGCTGTGGCCGCCGCTAGATTGGCAGGAATCGAGAAAAAAGCCATTACCGAAGCGATCGCCACTTTCCCCGGAGTTGCCCATCGCTTAGAGTATATTTGTACTTATAAAGGACTAGACTTTATTAATGATAGTAAAGCAACTAACTACGATGCGGCCGCAGTAGGCTTACAATCGGTCCGGGGTCCAGCGATTTTAATCGCGGGAGGAGAAGCGAAAGCAGGGGATGATCGGGCTTGGATCGCTGAAATTAAGGCAAAAGTCGCCACTGTGCTGCTTATTGGTGACGCTGCCGCCGATTTTGCCCGTCGTTTACAGTCAGCAGGTTATCAAGATTATGAATGTGTAGAAACGATGGACAGGGCAGTTCAACGCGCAGCTGAACTAGGACTGGCAAAAGAGGCTAAAGTGGTGTTATTATCCCCCGCTTGCGCTAGTTTTGACCAATACCAAAGTTTTGAACATCGCGGCGATCACTTTCGGCAATTGTCTCTACAGTTGTAGGGAGATGGGGAATAGGGAAGTGGGGGAATGGGGAAGTGGGGGAGTAGGGAAGTGGGGAATTTCAACTAAAACCCCAACACCCTAACACCCTAAAACCCTAACACCCTAAAACCCTAACACCCCAATACCCTGAAACCCTGTTGCCGACAGCTAAGACGCAATTTTTGTTCCCAAAGATACTCTTTTTTGGCTAAGTTGGGTAAAATCAGGAGGAGTTAACCAAAAAAATTAAGAGAAAAAAACGTGCTGGGATCGTCCTTCCGTCTTGATCATCTTTTTAACAAGCCCCTAATTGCCGGTCTCTTGTCCTGTGTGGGTGTCTTGCTGCCGATCCCAGTTTTAGCGACACCGGTGGCAGTGTTAAAAAGTCAAGAAAATGCCAATCAATGGACAGCTATCACCAATCGTTTGCAAAATGTCGGCGTTAATTACTGCATTCTCCAGAGTAATCAGTGGCAAACTGACAAGGATTTAAATAAAATTAAGGTTCTCATCATCCCCAACGTCGAGACTATTTCCGGTTTACAAGCTGGTGTCTTGAGTCGTTGGCTTAATCGCGGTGGTAAAATTATTGTCACCGGTCCGGCGGGGAATCTTTCGGAACCTGCTGTGCGTAATCAACTGCGATCGCTATTTGGGGCCTACTGGGCCTATCCCCACTCCCAAGCTTACACCCTGCGGCCGACTAATTTAGGTGAATTGAAAAACCAAAAACCTTTAGCCAGCAGTCTCCTCGGTGGTGTGGTTATCCCCACGGGAGTTAATAGCCAAACCGTTGCCGTCTGGGGGGCGCGCAATAATCCCCCCGCCGTTGTCCTCAATAATAACTCGATCTTTCTCGGTTGGCGCTGGGGCAGCGATGCCGTCGCTAATCTCGCCCTCGATAGCGCTTGGCTAGAAACCGCCCTGCAACGCTACGGCATTAATCGCAGTTCTTCTATTAACACAATTGCGCCCTATTGTCAAGGCCAATCAACAATAGTTAATAATATTAATAATACCCCAACAGCGATCTCGCGTAGCGAGCGCGTTGCGACCGCACCCCGTCGCCCTCTACCGCAGATTTCAGAAAATCCCCCCAGGGAAACGGCGAGATTAAGTCCGAGTACCGGGCAAATTCCCCCCAAAGCGAGCCTAACTCCCCAACAAATTAGCCAGATGACTGCGGAATTGCAGGGATTAATCGGGCGTTATGGGGTGACTCTCTTAGCTTCAGAGGCCAGTAATAGTAATATATCCAATACTGATAAATCCTTAGCACAAGCATTTCATAATCGTGGGAAAAATTCCCCCACCACAGATACAGCCAGACGATTCCGTTTAGCTCTAGAAAATGCCCAAGGAACCTTAAATAATTTTCAGAATTTAATCGTCCAGGGTTCCTATACCCAAGCGAGGGAATTTTGGTTACAAGCGCGGCGAAATCTTTGGGATAATTATCCCACTAATCGACAATTTGCCCAACCAGAAATACGGGCAATGTGGTTAGATCGAGGCACGATCGTAGAAGCTAAAAACGAGGAGGATTTAGCTAAAGTATTTGATCGCATGGCGGCAGCGGGTATTAATGTGGTCTTTTTCGAGACAGTTAATGCTAGTTATACTATTTATCCCAGTCAAGTTGCCCCCGAACAAAACCCTTTAACTAGAGGTTGGGATCCCCTCAAAGTTGCCGTTAAATTAGCCCATGAACGCAATATGGAAATCCACGCCTGGGTGTGGGTTTTTGCGGCGGCTAATCAAGCTCATAATAAAGTATTAGGGCAACCATTAGATTATCTGGGTCCAGTTTTATCGCGTAATCCCGATTGGCGGGCAACTAATAAAAGTGGTGGTTCTTTTGATTACAGTCAAGGCACGAAAAAAGCCTTTTTTGATCCTGCTAATCCCGACGTACAGAACTATCTTTTATCTCTTTACGAGGAAATTGTCAAGAATTACGATGTGGATGGCTTGCAGTTAGATTATATTCGCTATCCCTTCCAGAGTCAAAATTCTCATCAAACCTATGGTTATGGTAAATCCAGCCGTTGGTTATTTAAACAAATGACAGGAGTTGATCCCATTACTTTAAATACCCGGGGTGCTTTATGGGAACAATGGACTAGCTTTAAAATCCGTCAGGTTGATACTTTTGTCTCGCAAGTTTCCACTCGATTAAAACAGATCCGCCCCCACTTAAAAATGTCGGCGGCGGTGTTTCCCCTAGAACAAAAAGAACGATTATATCGTATTCAACAAAACTGGGAAGAATGGGGACAAAATCAATGGATAGACCTGATATTTTTAATGACTTATGCGCTCGATACAGGGACTTTAGAAGATAAAACCCAGTCTTTATTTGATCGCCAAATAGCAGGAAATGCTCTGATTATACCCGGTATCCGTCTGTTAAAAGTACCCGATCAAGTCACCATCGATCAACTACAATTTATTCGCAATCTTCCCACTTCGGGATTCGCTCTTTTTGCCACAGAAAATCTCAATCCCAACCTGCAAACAATTCTTAATCGCATTCAGGGATCGATAATTACGAAAAAAGCCGAACCTTTACCCCACCGTCAACCCTTTAAAACGGCAGCATCGCGGTTTAATTTCCTGCGTCAAGAGTGGAGTTTTTTAATAACGAATAATTTATGGGCAATGGAGGAGCTAACCTTAAAAACTTGGGGGCAAGAAGTGGACGAAATGGCTAATTTATTAGAGCAATTAGCTAATAATCCCAGCCCTCGCAATTGGACTTTAACTCAAAATGCCTTAAAGCGATTTAGCTATCAATTTAAATCTGTGATGTCCCGACAAAAAGATTTATCTCCCTATCAAATACAAGTCTGGGAAAATCGCCTCGCCACCCTACAAAGTCTCTTAAGTTATGGTCAAAGGGTTGAGTTTTAATTAGGGTTTGCCCAAAAAGTTTATTGGTGGAGTTAGGAGACAGGATTCAGGAGACAGGATTCAGGAGACAGGAGACAGCTTTTATTTATTCTCCCCACTCCCCAATTCATAATTCATCATTCCCACACCCCACATTCTACACTCTCTTGTCAGAGGCCCGCCGGAATATGTAACAATTTATGGGAGAAACCCCAAGCAAATTCAACGAGAAAAACATGGCAGCTACAATTAAGAAAGGAGCTTTAGTCCGCGTGGTGACGGGAAACCTAGAAAATAGCCTCGAAGCCCTAGCCAGCGATCGCCGTTTACCCAGTTATATGTTCAACTCGACAGCAGAAGTCTTGGATATAAAAGATGATTACGCTTTGGTTAAATTCTACGTTCCTACCCCCAGTGTGTGGCTAAAGCTCGAACAACTGGAACCCGCCTGATGAGGAATTGCCTCATCCATAAACCATGGTTGACTTCTACGATACACCCATCCCCTGTCAATCGCCCCGAGTCTCGGTTATTGGTGCTGGCAACGTCGGACGCACCCTGGCCCAACGCATCGCCGAAAAAAACCTCGCCGATGTGGTTCTCCTCGATATCGTCAATGGTTTGCCCCAGGGTATTGCCCTAGATTTGATGGAAGCCCAGGGCATAGAACTGCACGACAGCGAGATTATTGGCACTAATAACTACGAAGACACGGCAGGCTCGGATATTGTCGTGATTACGGCCGGATTAGCCAGAAAACCGGGCATGAGTCGCGATGATCTCATGAATGTCAATGCCAAAATTGTTGTCGAGGCCGCCACTAAATGCCTCCAGTATTCTCCAGAGGCCATTTTTATCGTCATCACTAATCCCCTTGATGTGATGACCTATCTAGTCTGGCAAGCAACCGGTTTACCCCCCCAAAGAGTGATGGGAATGGCCGGAGTCCTCGATTCTTCCCGTTTACAAAGCTTTATCGCCATGGAATTGGGGGTTAGTACCGCCGACGTTCATGCTATGGTTTTGGGTGGTCACGGTGATTTAATGTTGCCCCTACCCCGTTACTGTACCGTCAGTGGTGTGCCGATTACCGAATTAATGGACGAGATAACGATTAATCGTCTAGTGGAGAGAACTCGCAACGGTGGGGCTGAAATCGTCAAATTACTGCAAACTGGCGGCGCTTATTACGCCCCCGCTTCCTCTGCCTGTATCATGGTCGAGACGATATTGAGAAATCAATCCCGTTTACTGCCGGCGGCAGCCTATCTTAAAGGTGAATACGGTTTACAGGATGTCTATCTGGGGGTTCCCTGTCGCTTAGGCTGTCGGGGTGTGGAAAGTATTCTGGAAGTGCGTTTGACCGATGCTGAACGTCTGGATTTACACACTTCTGCCGCCTCAGTTCGTCAGAATGTTCATTTAGCCCTTGACAGTCTCAAGGTTTTGATGTAGTTAATACAATTCGTATTTTAAGAGGGTACAGGGCAAAGAACCGTTATACAAGGGAGTGCGACGGGAAGAACGCAGACCGATTTGTTTAGTCAGTTCTTTGTTTCCCGATAAAATATAGGCTGTCCAACCCTTAAACCTCTGTTTTAAGACATCACCGAAGGATTTATATAAGGCCCCTAATTCTTCGGTATTGCCCAATCTTTTGCCGTAAGGGGGATTACAGAGAATAATCCCTCGATCGCTTGCCGGTTCTAAGTCGGTGATGCTTTGCAAGCTAAAATTAATATGGTCCTGCACTTGACAAAAATAGGCATTATCCTCGGCCTGATGTAGAACCTCGTAATCGGCATCACTAGCATAAATTGGCGCATTTAGCTGAAATTTTTGTTTTTCTTTAGCTTCCTTAAGCAAAGATTGCCATAAATCCGGTTGATAGTCTGGCCACTTCTGAAATCCGAACTGGGAACGAGATAAACCGGGGGCAATATTTAAAGCTTTTAAGGTCGCTTCGATGACAATAGTTCCCGAACCACAAAAAGGGTCTAAAAGCGCCATATCATCCTGCCATGCCGATAATTCTACCAAAGCAGCGGCGAGACTTTCTTTCAGAGGTGCGACTCCCATGGCCCGATGATACCCGCGACGATGTAAACTGTGGCCAGAACTATCTAAACTAAGCACACAGCGATTTTTCTCGATATGAGCGTTAATTTGCAGGTCGGGGTTTTCTGTATCCACAAAAGAACGGGGATTCCCCTGTTGACGCTGTTGGTCGATAATAGCGTTTTTGATGCTTAAGGCGGTGTAATGGGTGTGATTGAGGCGATCGTTCGTTCCCGTACATTGTACCGCTAAAGTTTCCTCACTGGTGAGATAATCGCGCCAATCAATGGCTTGAATGCCATCATAAAGTTCCTTCCCATCCCCACAGGGAATTTCGGCAATGGGAACCAAAACCCGAAAAATAATTCTTGACCAAAGATTGACTCGATAGAGTAGGGACAGATCTCCCTGAAAATGGACTCCCGTGAATACTGGTTTCACTTCTTTAGCCCCTAGGAATTCTAATTCCCTAGCGGCAATTTCTTCTAGTCCCCTAGCGGTAGTAGCAAAATAGGATCGAGTCATTTCAGTTATCAGTTATCAGTTTTCAGTTTTCAGTTATCAGTTATCAGGTTTCAGGTTTCAGGTTTCAGGTTTCAGGTTTCAGTTTTCAGTTTTCAGTTTTCAGTGACTAGCGCCGGTCGTTGGTAGCTTGAAATCAGAAAGATTTTAATTTTTATCCCCTTGTAAATTCCCTATCTGATTCCCTCAAGTCAGTTAAAATCGACTAATGTCATAGGATTTAGTGCATCGGAAAATTTTACGCAATCACAAGCATAATAATGGGTGCATCTCATATTTTGTGATTTTCTCTCACCTATAGGTGAGCAGCAGAAATTATTAAAAGAGGGCGAAGGCAATTCGCCCCGACAATCATATTATTGCGCCAATGGTAGGGGCGCATCGTGGTCAGTGAGTTTATCGAACTGCGTGCGCCCAAATGTAATATAGATATTTCTCCAAAATTCAGATGCACCCATAATAATCCTCTTTTGTCAAGGCAGAAATGCTTAAGAATTGTGTCGCTGTGGTCATTAGTTTTATCCTGACTCTGTGGATATCTCCTCTCCCCTAGATTCTTAACAAGTAATTGAGATGCACGGGCAGCTAATCTACTGAGAAACCCAAAAAATGCGTCTTTGATTAGGATCCCGTCGGGGACTTTGTTCCCCCATGACTTGCCGCGCTTGACTAGGATCGAAGCTGCGAGTAAATTGACCGCGTAATTGATTGACGCGTTCCTCCTTTTCTTCGACCGCCAAACGCACTTCTTCCAGTTTTGCCTGTTGCATCTGTTGGTAGGGTAGCAAACGAGCGATCGCAAAAACTGCCGTGATGGAAAGAGCGCTATAGGCAATAATTCGCAGCCAAATCTCGATAACTTGCCATTTTTGGGATTTATTGCCGCTTTTTTGCTTTGTTCGTGGTTTTTTGTCGGTTTGATTTCGATTAACTGTTCGTGCGGTCATAGATTTACGAGTATAAGTAAAATCGGTCAGAAAAGTGGCTAATTACTTTCAATTTACACCCAATCACCGACAACTGGTAACTGATGACCGATAACTGAAAAACCCTAATCGGTCTATCCTATAGCTAGGTCAGACGGGATTAGGGTTTATTGAAAGCGGTTTTACTTATAAAGTTCCGTCGCTAGACGAAAAGCCAAAATCCCGGGGATTAAAGCAATTACCAGAGCGACCAAAACTTGAGTATCAGAAAGCATTGCTGATTATCTCCTCATAAAGATATTCATCCAATACTTTCCGACATCATCGGGGTCCTCTGCATCATTTCGTTACAAGACTTCATATCTCCCCACCCCGATGACGGTTATCTCCCCTAGAAAAGAAAGTTGTAAAAGCGTTAAGCTGAGGTATTGCCATGATTACATTTATTTTTACCTGCGGCCTCAATGTTAGACTCGCTCCTTGATTCATCTCTAACCCTTAGTCTAAAAACCCCGTTAATTCTGTTGGTTCTCATTGCCCTAGAAGCGGTATTATCAGCAGATAACGCCATTGCTCTCGCTTCCATAGCACAGGGATTAGGAGATCATCAGCGTCAACGTCAGGCCTTGAATATTGGCTTAGTTTTCGCCTATATTCTCCGTATGATCTTGATTCTTACCGCCACCTGGGTGGTTAAATACTGGCAGTTTGAACTTTTGGGAGCAGTATATTTGCTCTGGTTAGTCTTTAATTACTTTGCCTCCCCTGAAGACAAGGATCACAGCCATCATAGTCTCCAGTTTCACTCTCTCTGGCAAGCTATCCCCCTAATTGCCGTTACCGATTTAGCTTTTTCCCTCGATAGTGTCACCACCTCCATCGCCGTGGCCGATGATACTTGGTTAATTCTGCTTGGTGGTACGATCGGAGTAGTTACCCTGCGCTTTATGGCGGGTTTATTTATTCGCTGGTTAGAGGAATACACCCACCTAGAAGATGCTGGTTTTGTCACCGTCGGTTTGGTGGGTTTAAGATTGCTGTTGCGGGTGATTAGTCCCGATTTTGTGCCGCCAGAATGGATTATGATTAGTTTAATTGCTATCCTCTTTGCTTGGGGTTTCTCAAAACGCAACGATCGAGAACCAATAGAGAGTGATACCATCCAATCTGATAAATTGCCATAAAATAATCATCAGGAGTCAGTATTCTCCGAGCCAGTATTCAGGAGATTGCTTTTATTTATTCTCCCCACTTCCCCACTTCCCCACTCCCTACTTCTCAACCCCTCAATAATTACCGACCACTGAAAAGAGAATCCCTAGAAGATCATGTCATCTTTACCGACTCCATCTGCTGATACCTTAGAAAATTCTACTCGATCGCCCTCTTGGAAAATTAAACTCCTCTACGATGGAGAATGTCCCCTCTGCTTGCGGGAGGTTAATTTTCTGCAAAAACGGGATGCTGGGAGAGGATTAGTTGCTTTTGTCGATATTGCCGCCGAAAACTATAATCCGGAGGAAAATGGCGGTATTTCCTTCGCGGCGGCCATGGGACGAATCCACGCTGTACTAGCCGATGGTACTATCCTCCAAAATGTGGAAGTGTTTCGCCAAGTCTATGATATTTTGGGCATCGGTTGGATTTATGCCGCTACCAAATGGCCGGTTATTGGGTTTCTAGTGGATATTATCTATGAAATTTGGGCTTCTTGGCGATTAACCTTAACCGGAAGACCGAATGTAAAAACAATCTTAGCAGAGCGTCAAAAACGTCTGGAATGCAACTCATCAAATCGTTGTTCTCAGTGAGTTAAAATCTCCTAACCCTACACCCTACTCAGAATCACCCCTTGGGATGTGATACTAAATCCGTTGAGTATAGGCTACTTATAAGGACAGTCAAAAGGCAAAAGGCTTCGGCCGTGAGCTCAGCCGAACGGCAAGAGGCAAAAGGAGAAATAAATAATCAGTTTTTAATAACCAGATTTAATGTGATAATTCTGCCTAGTAAATAAATGGTACTTTATTTTCTTGCCAGTCCCTGACTGCGACCGATGATCGCCCAGAGATAGCTAATTCCTAAGGCCAAAAACGCGAGGGGAATACTTTCTTTGACGATAAAAATACCCAGACCGATCAGCACACAGGGAACGAAGGTACTTCCCTGACTGGTTAAGATAGTGGCGATGGTCGGCACACTGGTCAACCCGTAGGCGATCGCACACCAAACCCCCACCAGAATCAAAAAAACGCTGACGATAACGATCAGACTTGTTACAGTACTACTGGCGAACAGGGGAACGTAAATACCGATATTATCGCTCCCGTTGGCGACGGTCAACGCAGCCACGCTATAGGTGCGCGGGTCAAACCAACGGCCGAAGGGTTTACCCTGAGCTACGCCGAAGGGTTTACCCTGAGCTACGCCGAAGGGGGAATGTTTCGCACCCTCCAGGTCCAATTCGACATTCTCCGGCTCTTCCTCCTTCTCCTCTTCTTTGAGAAGGGAAACGATGCCGAGAATCACAGGAACGAGGCCTAGATAGCGAATCCAGGGGGTAGGGATGAGAAAACAGCCGAAAAATCCCGCCAAACTGGCAATAACCAGCAGACTAAAGCCGATATACTGACCGATGACGATATCGCGATGACGGAAGAGTTTTCCCGTTTGGCTGAAGAGAATCGTCAGGATCAATATATCGTCGAGGTTGGTGGCGACGAATGCTGCTACACCAGTAGATATCGCGATCACCTCAAGGGGTGACAGAAAGGTTAAAGAGCTTGCTTGATAAGGCTCATAGCCGTTAACCCTTTGGAGAAATAAGGGTTTTTCTGGGGTTTGAGGCGTATCAAAGAAAGGGCAAGTTCCGAAAAAATATCCATCGACTCAA
>NZ_JAPZSO010000185.1:0-2052 GCF_027531715.1 Microcystis sp. LE19-8.1F
CTTTTTTCTTCCTCTTCCCATTTTTTCCCACAATCCTTCCATTCCTCGCTTTTTCCAACGATGGAAGCAATCTCGCACGGTGTGGGGCGATTTTCCCTTAATATTGGGCTATCTTCTCCACTGACCATCCATAATGCCTAAATCTAATGATTTCGGCTCTCTCCTTGACCCTATAAGGAATTCCTGCAAGTTTTTGTCTTCTTCTTCAATTAAATCAATTTTTAGAGGGGCTGGCAAGGTTTTATTCCTCCTCCACAAAGGGTTTTCTACTATTTTATAAGTTTTTTCGCCTACCTACTTAAGTAGGGCTTGCTGAAAAAGTTTTTCCTGGGGTGTGGGCTTCGGCCGTGGGCGTTGCTGAATCAAGGTATGAATGACAACCTTGCACCTATCCAAAAGTTAGTTTGGGTCTAGGTTTTAAAAATCCCACAAAAGAAGATTCATATCTCAAATCAGCAACGCCGAATTGCTATAGCGAGAAGGTGAAGAATTTAATTGAATCAGTTGTTCCCTGAATTTTTCAGCCAGCACTAAGTATCCTTGTCCTTTTTCTTGTTGCTTTTGGCATAATCTTTTTTGAGAAGGGACATAGCACCTAAAACTACTCCCATACCCATGATAGTTGAGGATTCGGGAACTTCTTGAATGCGTGCAATGGTGTAAATATTTAGTCCCTCATACCGAGGTGGATTCCCAATCATATTAATGGGAACGTTCACAAGGCGAAGGGTCGGATTGGCCTGATTAGCAACGTAGATATTGCCTTGGCTGAAGACAATGCCCGCCGGTCCCATCAGGCTAATTGGTGCGCCATCGGACGATAGGCCCCTGAAAGAACCGACGACCTGTACCACCAGTCCCTGGGCGTTCAGCACGACGACTTGGTCTTTTTGACTTGAGGCTACCCATAGTAACCCATTATCATCAAAGTCAATATTGTCAGGTCCATCGATTGGTCCTCCCTGAGCGAAGACGCTGAAATTTCCTGGCAAACAACTCACAGCACACCCCGTCAGGTCTAGCTTGTAGATTGTGTCGGTACTCGTATTCCCCATAAAGAGGGCAGATTTTTCGGGGCTGAAGGCGAGACCGTTTACTCCGAACGGAGGAAAGCCAAGGGGACCTAGTGCTGAATTACTGAAGAAGATGCCGCTGGTCGAGTTGGTTGGGTCGAGATAGTAAATATTGCCTTGATTCTGCCCGAAGTCTGAGGCACCATTGTCCGATATCAGTAACTTGCCGTCGGAGATCATTTCAATCGCATTCAGCCCACAAAACTTCCCCTGACCGCTAGACAGTGAAGCATACCCATCGCAAATGTCGTAGGTCCGGGTGGGAGTACTTAGGTTGGTCAATGGTAGATTGTATTCCAGTACATCGCCATTCCAGATATCAATCTGGTAGAAAGTATTCCCCACAACGACATTACCCAAGGAAACCACATGGGAAGGCAAAGGGGTCGTTGAGAGAAGTTGTCCGTTCGGATTCCAGGCATAGATATTATTATTAAACGGCGGTTGAAAATTAGAAGTCAGTACAAACGAGGCAGCGTAGATGTTTCCCTTGGTGTCGGCAGTTAACCCCTCAGGTACCCCCGGCTGTCCGAGTGGCAGGTCAGCCCAGCGCACAGCATCAAGGGAAGCTGCCCTGACTGGTACTGCTGCTAAGATCAGAGTCGCCAACAGAAAAGAAAGCTTGGACAGAAAAGAGAAATTGGTTAATTTCATGTTGATTTACTGTAAGTAAGTACCTAACCCAATTAATAAGATAATACCCCAGATAAGCTGTTCGTAATTTAAATTGCGTTAGTCAAAACTCACTCCCAGCGAGTAAAGTCCCAGAATATTTAATCTTTTTCCTCGTCTTTTAGTCTGTTCTAAGACTTTCTGCTCTCCAAGACGAGCATAAGTGTAGCTGACGGGACTCCAAAGAGAAAAACCTGATTCATCCAAAAATTTTAGACGGATTTCTCCGGCACTGTGCGCCCAGAACAACCAGTCTAAATCGGCTTTTTTAGCTAATTTAACTTGAGGAGCAGCACCATTGGGTTGT
>NZ_JAPZSO010000002.1:0-29522 GCF_027531715.1 Microcystis sp. LE19-8.1F
GAATCAAAGTAGCCAGAATTCACGCTCAAATCACCGATAGCAGAAAAGACCATTTACATAAGCTAACCACTCAATTAGTTCGTGAAAACCAAACGATTGTGGTTGAGAATTTAGCCGTCAAGAATATGGTCAAAAACCCGCAATTATCTCAGGCAATATCTGACGTTAGTTGGGGAGAAATCACCCGACAATTAGCCTATAAATGCCGTTGGTATGGGAGAAACTACATCGAAATAGATAGATGGTTTCCTAGCTCTAAAAGGTGTAGTAATTGTGGGTATATTGTGAAAGAGCTGCCGTTAAATGTTCGAGAATGGGACTGTCCGAACTGTGGGACACACCATGACCGAGATATTAACGCCAGTAAAAATATTTTGGCCGCAGGGCTTGCGGTGTCAGTCTGTGGAGCGACCTGATGACCAGAACAGAGTAAATCTGTTAAGGCAGGTGCGAAAAATCCTTCGGGAAAGAAGCAGAAACCGTTCGGACCTCGGCGTGAGCTCGGTCGAACGCTGAGCTCACGGCCGAAGCCTAAATCGTGAGGTTTGGGAATCACCGTCCGTTTACGGCGGTGAGGATGTCAAGGACGGAGCCAACAATACAGAGCCTGGTTTAAAGCAATACAATACTAAAGTATTACTGGGTACAAACTCCTGAAATCCTTACGCAGATAGGGTTTGAAGTCAAATTTTTCAAATTCGACCTTTCGACCATTATAGCTTGTTTGGGGGCAGAAAATCATCAAAAACTTTGTATGGGCAAAGTCCAGATCTTAACGCTATTGACGCTCCCATCGCGCTCACGCGATGGGTTCTTGGTTCAACAAGTCCACTTACTTTAGATTCCTTGGGTTATCTAAAACAGAGGTGGTTCTTACGCCTGCGCGTTAATTTTCGTGGGATCCCTCTTGCCCCTCCGACATCGGGGGGGCAAGAGGGGGGTGACAAAATTTGCTTGAATTGAAGCATTAGCTTCAAGTATTGTGTTGTCTAGTTCCTGCAAAGATTTTACCTACCTACGAAGCCCAAATCGTGAGGTTTGGGAATCGCGGCCGTAAAACGGACGGCAAGGATGTCAAGAATTGGCTCTTCAATTTTCGGACAGGTCTATTGAGAATCCTTCTGATAAATCAAGAAGGATTCTCAAGGGACTCTCGCCACTGAACATTCAGGCGATTCAGGGCAGCACTACAGGTACTTTCAAGATTTTCCAGGTAAAAGCGGACTTGACCTTGTTCATCAAAGACAGATGCCTCGTAAACAATCATCTGAGCATCACTTCTGACAACTCGAAAAGCTACCCGTAGCCTGCCTGTTAGGGGCGAACTACCATAGCGGATGACTCTGCCTAGCTTGGAAGGCAAAGCACTACTGTCCTGATAGAGCCGAGACCAGACTAAAGCCATTTGTGGTATAGTATCCATAAAGCCTGGGTCGAACAGCCAAGGGGGGACGGCAGTTGCAGAATCTTGCCCTACCCAAGCTGAAGGCTGGCTGGGCTTCACCCAAGCATCAATTCCCTGTTCGTCAATCGCTATAATCTCACTCATCAGTTGAAATCGCTTGCCGTGAAATAGATACTCTAGGTAAGCAAATTGAGGGTCTAGACTCCTGCCTGATTTGAGCTTGACGGGATGAAGAGAGGGAGGAGCTTCTATCTCTGGGCGCAGAATAACAAGAGCGCGATATAGTGGCATCCTAGTCTCAGGCTCTAGGATTTCGGCAGTTACCTGCAAGGTCGTTGCATCTGCGTGACTAGAAGAACGGGCGACGAAGAGAACTTTACGGCTCCCTTCGACGGCCATGGATACTCCCCGCAAGACCCTCAGATCAACGATTTCACAAACTTGCCAGTCGGGCCAGGCAGCTTGGGTAAATTCAGCAATCCATTCCAAGGCCCCGGTTGCCGGCAAAACAGCTTTGCCATCCAAGCAGTGATCTTCAAGATAGGGATCTGCCTCTAGAGAAAAGATGTGTTCCAGAGTCACTTTACTGTCAGGTTGCAGTTGAGGGACAGTAGAAATGAAGGGAAAAGGACGGTTAGCGGGAAGGAGAGCGAGTTTTCCGGCCTCAGCTTCATGGGTTTCCCACGGAGCTTCCCCGGCAATTACTTCTGCTGTTCCCTTATCTCCATAACTCAATTCTTCCTGGAAAAAGCGGCGACCACCGACTAGAGAAATTGGGATTACTCCCCGTTCCCGAAACTGACGCTTCACTTCTTCAGAGGCCATGCCCTTAGTATCCCAGGGTCCCCAATTGATGGCGACTACGCGGGTATTCAACCAGCGCTGGTCAAGCTGCCAGGCCAGACGATTCAAAATTTCATTGGCAGATGCGTAGTCAGATTGCCCACGATTACCGTAGCGACCGGCAACTGAACTGAAGAAAACCAGCCACTTCAAAGACTCTGGACGCAGATAGCGGCTGAGGATCAAGGCACTATCCACTTTCGTATCAAAGACCCGCTCAAAGGAAGCCAGTTCTTTATCGACAATCAATTTGTCCTCAATAATTCCCGCCCCGTGGATGGCAGCATCCAACCGTCCGTAGCGGGAGTAAATGCCTTCAATAACGGCAGCAAAAGCCTGCTCATCCTTCACATCTGCTACTATATACTCCACCTTTGCCCCTGCTTGTCGGAATCGTGCCAAATTAGCCCGAATTTCCCGCTCCCTCAAGATTAACTGGATGTGGCGCTCGATCTCAACGGGGGTGGGCAACTTGCCTTGGGAACGAGCCTGAGCCAGTAGGAATTGACGCAAGCCAGTTACATCTTCAATATGGGCTGTTGCTTCGTTCTCTAGAGGAGCCCGTCCCACCACAATCATCGTCAGGCCAAAGGAGGCTAAATCGCTGGTTACTTCCGCAGTAATGCCGCGAGCGCCGCCTGTAATTAAAACGACCCAATCGGGAGTGGGTGTAAATTTGGCAACAGTTGCCCGGGATGAGAAAGGAGCCGGCTGGGTGCGGAAAGTGGTACGTTGTCCTTGGGGATAGCCAACTTCGATGCGCCCCCCAGGTAATAACAGTTCTGAGACGAGGCATTCTGCCAGCACCTTTGGGGAAAGGTGGGCATCGAGATCTACTGCCTTGGCATGGAGGTTAGGCCACTCAGCTACTAGGGTTTTCAAAAGCCCGTTGCCACAACCGGCAATTGGCAAACTCGTCCCCCAGTTACCATCCCTGCCAAACTGTCCTCCCAAACAGGAAGCCATGAGGACGCGGCCTGGCTGTTGCCCTTTGCGGAGGTCGTCAGCACACAACTGGAGCAGGTAAAACAAGCTCTTAGCCTGTATTTGCGTATATTGCCGCCACTCAGATAGGGTAGTTGGCTCAGCCGCTTGGCTTAAAGCAGCCAAGTGGACAATCCCGGCGACCAGCCCATGTTTTTCCCGTTCCCTGCTGACTGCCTCAGCTAACGCCTTTGGTGTTGGCAAACTAGCTCGCTCAATCAGTGCTACCGCCAGCCCTCTTTGCCGCAGAGACTCTGCCAAGTAGGGAGCGACGCTAAGTTCGTCTTCAGTAATAAGAAAAAGCCCTTGGGGAAGCGGCCACTGACCGGTGGGTAGGGGGTCTGCCTGTGCTTGCATCAGGTAACGTGGAATCGATTCTCCCTGGGCTAGAACTTTCCCAAGCTGTTTTCTGGTTCCACTGTCCCAGACGGTGAGAGGGATAAGACTTGTTGAACAATGCCGTTGAGGGATTTAACCTTGGTCAAATTTTCCATCTGGGACTGCATACCTTCAGCGACAGCAGCGGGCAAACTTTTCTGTATTGCTCCCAAAATTTCCACTCGCTTGATCGAGTCAATTCCTAGTTCTGCTTCCAAATCCTGATCCAAGCCCAACATATCAATTGGGTAGCCAGTGCGTTCACTGACTAATTGCAAGAGAGTTTTGGTCACACTCTCCCGTTCGAGCAGGACAGAGGGGACAACGGCATCGGCAGGGGTTGGCAGATTGGGAGATGCTGCTGCTGGCTGGGGCTTGAGCACTGGCTCTTGCTGCTCAATTGTGGGACTAACCGATGTGGGACTAACGGATATCTGAGGCGGTGCAGCGGGTCGGGAAGGGGGTGGGGAAATTCGGGGGGGTACTGGCGGCGAAGCAGGGGAGAGGTTAGCACTTCCCCCTCCATTGGAGCCAAGGGAAAGTACAGGTTGGGCTGCCGGCCGGCTCCGCTCTGGCATAGCCACCAATCTTGAAGGAGTCATTCCTTCTACCTGACTGGCTTGGAGAAATTGCAGCATTACCTTCTCCTGAAGAGTCAAAAACTGACGCATGGTCTGCTGGTAAGCTTGATAGGCTTGTAAAGCCACCGAGCCAGCAACTGAGGGTTCTTGGCTAGTAGAATAAGTCTGTGGAGTTGCCGGTTGGGAGAGCGGGGGAAAATTTTGTTCAGACATTGTTCGCTCGATTTTGGGTTGCGGATTTGAATTAGTAGGAACTATGGGGTTTAACCCGGTGAGTTGGGAAGGGGAATGGGCATGAGGGGCAGGACTAGGCGGCTTGACTGGCTCAAATCGCTCTATCCCTGAGTCTGGCTTCGCCTCGGTGTTACCGTTTTGCCCTTTTTTGTCTTGTCTGCCTAGGATAGACGTTGCCAAGGACAGGGGGGGGAGCTTGCCGCTATAACTATTGGTAGCTCCTAATGACCTGACACCACCACCGTTAACCAGCCAAGTGGTGGGTGCTAATTGAGAGGGGCTCGTTAGCTCTGCCAGTCGAGATAATTGCAGCTGCTGGACTTGGCGTCCGACAAACAGAGAAAGGAGTTGCACCTCTAGCCCTCTGGTAATTAGAGTCCCTAAGCCCAGCAGAAAGCCTCGCAGTCCTCCCCCTTGCCCATCTAAAGATACGCAAGTATGCTCTTTGTCTCCTAAAATTTGACCGACGAACTTGGTCAGGATGCTTTTTGGACCGACTTCAATAAAGGTGCGAGCGCCAGCTTCATATAAAGCCTGAATTTGACTGACGAACTCTACTGGACGGAGAGCCTGTTGGCTTAACTGGCCACGGATGCCATCGGCATCTGAAGGGTAAGGAAGGGCTGTAGCGTTAGCATAGACAGGAAACTGGGGGGACTCAAAGCAGCCAGAATTTAACTGACGGGTCAACTCTTCCTGAACCTCTGCCAGCAAGGGCGAGTGAAAAGCTCCGGCCACAGGCAGCTTTCTAGCGGTAATGCCGTCCGCGTTCAAACTGTTGATTGCTTGTTCGATCGCTGCTTGTGGTCCGGAAATGACGGACTGAAGGGGAGCATTGTGATTGGCTACCACAACTCCTGGAAAACTGTCAAGATATTGTGCCAATTCCTCGCGGGTGATTTGCACGGCAGCCATAGCTCCCTCAACCCCCTGACAAGCTTGGGACATAATCTGGCCTCTAAGGGCAGAAAGATTGAGAAATTGAGCTTGGGATAGCACACCGGCAGCGTAGAGGGCTGTATATTCGCCATAACTGTGTCCTGCTGCCAAATCTGCCTTAATGCCCAGCTTGGCCAGCAAGGCTAGATAGCCCGATTCCACGGCTCCTAGAGCGGGTTGAGCTACTTGAGTCTGTTTAAGCTGTTGTTCATTGCTAATTTCGGCCGCTTCTGAATAGGCACTGGGGGGATAGATATACTGACTCAGCAATTTTGGGAAGCGATGGCCCAGATGGCTGTCGGCAAATTCCAAAGCTTGGCGCATCTCTTGCCTATAGAGAGCAACTTCCCTGGCCATGCCGGGATATTGCGCCCCCTGCCCCGGAAAGAGAAAAGCAGTGAGAGCTTTTGTCCCAGTGGGGGTGTGGCCTTCGGAGAACTGAATCTCAGGGGGCAGGGGACTGGCAGAATCGCCTGCCAGATAACTAAGAGCCGAGGACAAGCTGGCGACTAACTCTGACAAATTACTGGTCACGATGGCTAGGGTTGCTCCCCTGCCTAGGTGGTTTGTCGCTGTTAAAGCGCAACTGTAGGCCAGATCTCCCAGTCGCGGTTTTGCTCCTCCTTGCAAAGCTGTCAGCAGAGACCGCACTTTTGGCAATAATTCTTGGCGATTCTCGGCAGCCAAGATCACCAATTCCCAAGGCCAGTTATCTCCTCCCACGGCTGGTCTCTGAACTGCTCCCCCATACTCCTCGAGAATGGCATGAAAATTCGTCCCCCCAAAGCCAAAAGCACTGACCGCTCCCCGGCGAGGTTGGTTGGGATTAGTCAGCCAAGGATGATTGTCTTTTAAGAGATAGACCGGGCTTTCTGGCTCCACAATCGGGTCTAAGGGGGTGTCAACCCCAAAGTGAGCGGGTAGGACTTGGTGATGTAGAGAGAGGGCTACTTTCATTAGTCCAACGACCCCAGCGGCACTTTTAGTATGTCCGAGCAAGGTTTTAATGGAGCCAATAGCGCAGGATTTTTGCCCTGCCCCGGAGGCTTGTAGAGAACTGGTAATTGTTTCTAATTCTGCTCGATCGCCGGCCACCGTCCCCGTGCCGTGGGCTTCATAGAGTCCTAGACTAGCGGGAGAAAATCCGGCTTTGTCGTAAGCTCTCTGTAGCGCTCGCTTTTGTCCTGCTGGCAGGGGAGCAGTTAAACCCAAGGCCTTACCGTCGCTGGAACCAGCGACCGCTTTGATAACTGCATAAATTCGGTCTCCATCCCGTTCCGCATCTGCCAGACGCTTGAGAACAACGATGGCAATACCTTCGCTGATGACAATCCCGTCGGCAGCTTTATCGAAGGAGTGGGGTTGACCTTGGGCAGAGAGGGCATGGGTCTTGCTAAAGCAAAAATAAGCAAAAGGGCTTTGCCCTGTGTCAATGCCCCCTGCAATACAGAGATTGCTTCGTCCCGTTTCCAATTCTGTCACTGCTAGGTCAATAGCAGCCAAGGAAGAAGCACAGGCCGCATCAACAGTGAAGTTAGAGCCTCCACAGTTAAAACGGTTGGCAACCCTGCCAGCTGCCACATTCAACAGTAAACCTGGAAAAGTTTCTTCCGTCCATTCTGGTAGACGATCCCAGATCTGTGGGGAGGGATTTTCAACCACCCTCGGCACTTCTGCTCGCGCTGCATACTGCCCGCCCAGATCTCCTATCCCTCCGCCCGCACCCAAGATGACTGAGGTACGTTCTCGGTCGAAATCTCCTCCCCCGTAACCCGCATCTTCTAAGGCTCTTCGCACAGCCTCCAAAGTCAATAGCTGTAGTGGTTCGATGGACTTGAGAGATACGGGAGGAATCCCAAAGCGCAGAGGATCGAAGGGAACCTCATCGATGAAACCACCCCATTTGGAATAGACCTTATCTCGTGTTTGTGGGTCAGCATCGTAGTACAAACGCCAGTCCCAACGGTGAGCGGGAATTTCGCCAATAGCTTTTACCCGGGAGAGGATGTTTTTCCAAAAAGTCTCCGGTGCGTCTGCTTTAGGAACGAGGGTCGCCATGCCAACGATGGCAATATCTGAGGGTCGGGTTGGAGCGGGGACTTTCTCTTCACCTGCTGGGGAAAGAGAAGTCAGGAGTTGGCCGCTGCCTTCAGCTACTTCTTGGTGCAAGCTACTGACGCTGATCACTTGATGGCGCATGGTTGCCACCTGACCGATCATGTACATCCCTTCGCTAACCTGTTGCTCTTGGTTGACCGAGACTATTTGGCCTGTCTCATTGCGCCGCAAACCTTTGGTAGCTATCCGTAACCGTCCTAGAGTCAGGTCTTCCAAAACGTTCTTAATTTCTTCGGCAGAACTGCCCCGGGCTGCCATTTGCCGGCGGGTGTCGTAGAATTCGCGGGCAAATGGGGTGACAGCGCAACGGCTGGCATGGCCCGGTCCGGTTTCTAAGTTGATGGTCGATTGGCAACTGAGGGCTTGGGCTTGAAACTCTGGCAGGATTGCTCCACAAGCCACTGCTTCCTCAGTAAAGAGGTAGGCACTGCCCATTAACACGCCAATTTTCATGCCCCTTACTGCCAAAGGAGTGGCCATGGCACTGATCATAGCGGCCGAGAGAGCGTCATGAATCCCACCGGCGAAGATGGCGTGAATTTGCTGCTCTGCTCCAGCTGGTACTTTCTCTAACAGGGTAGCGATCATGCTTTCCCAGAGGACAAAACTGCTCAGTGGCCCCACGTGTCCTCCGCATTCTCGCCCTTCAAAAATAAACCGCCGCGCCCCCTGTTCGAGGAACATTTTCAGGAGTGCTGGCACGGGAACATGGAGGTAGGTGGCAATTCCTTGGGCTTCCAACCTCGCTGCCTGATCCGGCCTGCCCCCGGCAATCAAGGCAAAAGGCGGCTTAATTTTCTGGACTTCTTGCAGTTGTTCTTCCCTAATTGCCTGTGGAACAAAGCCAAGGATGCCAATACCCCAAGGTAGCTCTCCGAGAAGGGCTTGGGTTTTCTGCAACAGTTCCCCGACCTGTTTTCCCCGCATCAGAGCCAAAGCCAAGAGGGGCAGTCCGCCTGAGCGAGCAACTGCATGGGCAAATTCTGCCGTATCGCTGACTCTAGTCATTGGCCCCTGGACAATAGGATATTTGGTGCCGTGGGAAACTGCCAAGGGAGTTTCCGCTTGTAGAGGTTTTAGCTCCTGGGCTGTCTGCACCTGTTCCTGACTGCCCTTGAGCAGGGCTTGCACAAATTTACCCGTGGTCTGGTAACGCTTGCGGAAATCAGCCGCTAACCCGCTCGCTTGTCCCATTGGCCAAGCTTGAGTAGCAGGATTTTCCCAGCCAATCAGGGAGGTGGCTCGTTGCTGCCAGATCTGGCCAGAAACTGAGGCTTCTTCTTGAATCTCTATCTGTCCCGCCATTTCTTGCAACTTGGCAACGGCAGCAAAACCGGGACGGGACAATACACGACAAGCGCGCCCCAACCTCTCGCCGATGGCGCTCGCTTCTTGCCCGTTTAAGTAACGTAAGTATTCTTGCCATTCTCCAGGAAGAGGAGATTCGGGCATCAGCCATAATTGATCGTCTAAGACGACGCCCGCCGCACCGGCAGCCCGACAGGCGGACGCGGTATGAATACCGATTCCTCCTTGCACATAGATGGGCAGGGAGGAGGTTTTCAATAATTTCTGAGTGAGGATGAAAGCGGGATCTTCCCCTACCCAACCGCCACTTTCCTGTCCTTTGGCTACCAATCCAGCTAGGAAAGGAAACAGAGAAGATAAGAGAGGCAGTTGATTGGCATCGGTTATTTCCAGCAGAATTAGCCGATTTTCCCCAGAAAGAAGCTGTAATTTCTCTCTGAGCGTTTCAGCAGTTGCCTCTTGCCAGCCACTGAGAATCAACCAGTGAGATTCCAGTTCCAATCTGGCTAAAAGTTGGCTGCTCTGCTCGATCTGTGTTAAATTCAGTCTCAGTCCGGCTGCTCTAGGAGCATTTTTTAAAGCTAAAACCTGCTCTAGATTACTAATTGCTCGCTCTAGATTTTCTGGTTGACAAAATTCTCGATCGAGTATCCCGATTCCCCCAGCCCGAATGCTGGCGATGGCTAAACCAGGGTGTTCTAGCTCAATGGGACTCAGAGAAAAGCAGTTGAATTTATCCATCATAACCTCTAATTTTGATTAATTTAACTATCTTGACAAGCCTGTAATTGCTGGATGATAGCTGTTTGCTCTTGTTCTAAGTTGCGACCGATAAAAACCGCTTGCGTTGGCATTTTTCCGCAGATATCGGGGGCCACAACCTGAAAATCAAAACGACCGCAAATAAAATTAAACAGACAGGATGTTGCTCTATCATCTAAATTGAGAATTCCTTTGGCACGGTAAACTTTTGGGGAAAGTTCTCCGAGAAATTGCTTGAATTTATCCAAGTTCACCAATCGTTCTGTCTGATAAGAAAAAGAGGAAAAATCTTGATGGCTGTCGCGGAAACCATGAGCAGATTTGGTTACTTGAGTTTCCAGTAGCTTTGATTGCCTTCTGTAAAGATTAGCTCCTAGGGCGAACAATAATTTGGGATCGATATTGCTGTGAGTAGTTTTAAATAAGGGGGCTCTTTGATTCAATTGACGGAGATGGCTTTCGACTCGCTCAATTTCTAGTTCTGTCACTAAATCTGTCTTATTCAAGATCAGAAAATCTGCCGCCCTTACCTGCTCGTTGAGTACTTCTTCTTCGGCTGCCAACCGCAAAAACTCTGAAGCATCTACTAAGGTGATTACTGAATCGAGAATGACATCGAGATAATGGAGGCGCTGGATCAGGGGAAAGGGATTTGCCAGTCCAGTGGTTTCTATGACTATTAAATCGGGCTTTATTTGTTCTTGAATTTCCCGAAAGGCGTTGTGTAAAGAGAAGATGTCAACACTACAGCAGACGCAACCACTGTTCAATTCTACTACTTTATCTATACTTTCAAATCCTGATACTACTTTACCATCAATTCCCAAGTCGCCAATTTCATTCATGATAATCGCCACGCGCTTCTCTTGAAAGACTTTTTCTAGGGAATTTCTTAAAAGTGTAGTTTTGCCACTGCCTAAAAAGCCGGCGATTGCGTTGCAAGGTGTTTTAAGCATAAACCAATTTTCATAAATATCTAAGGTTATTAATAGTCAAAAATCACCTCTAGAAAGTTCAGTTTTTCACGGCTACTATCTCCAACCAAAGTCGGGGAATTTCTTTGATTTGTAGATTGTTTAAAGTAACTGCCGCCGCTTCTTGCAAAGCTTCACTAGCTATCTCTACCGGATAGCCACTTAAGGCGACTTCAGCAAACCCTGCATAGGCGCCAATGGTTTCCAAACTTCGCTGGGTCAGCATGACAGTACGCTGCTTATCCTGAATAATCTCTAAATGGTGACTATTGAGCAAATCCCGCCATTGAAGTGGAGAGAACCATTCATTGCCAAAAGCTCGATTCCCCTTACCGCGCTTTCTGCGAATGCCTTCTTGACCAGCTTGCTGCAATTGGAGCAGTTTCTCGGAGACGATAGCTAAGGCTTCTTTCATCCATTCAGTATAGATCGATTCTGTTCCCTCGGGATAGGTGCCGATAAAAAAGCAAGAATTAAAGGCAAAAATTCCGCCAGGACGCAAGACTCGACTGATCCTTTGGATTAATTTCTCTTTGTCGGGAAGTAAATGGATGGCATTGCCCATCAGGACGAGATCCATGCTTGCCGGTTCTAAGTCAAAATCATCAGCACTACCGACTTTTAGCAGCACAGCACTTTGCCCGGATTTTAAAGCTGAATTAAGTGCGTCATGGTCTTGAACGAGCATCTTTTTTTCTTTAAATAATTCCCGCGCAATCTCGAGAGATTCTGTCGAAATATCTATGCCAACAATCCCTATCTCTGGTTTGATTTCTAGGAGCAATTCACTGAGAGTTCCTGTACCGCAAGCAAGATCGAGAACCTGGCTGACATTTTCTAAGGGCAAACTGTGTAGAAATTCTCGGTTTGCTTCTAGGTATTCGGGTTGCAGGGAAAATGGTTCATAAGAAGTAATGACTGGCATATAACAATTCCTTGTCTTGGTTTTATTTTAAATTTGGGGACATAATCCTTCTAAGAAGGGAACTTCAAAGCATTTTTCGTGCATCACAGGCCCGTGTCCGAAATAACCGTCTTCTCCAAACAACTCTCCATGATCTGCAGTGACAATAATGTGAGTGTTAGCAGGACATTTACGAAATAGCTCACCTAGCAAACCATCGACATACTCAACACAACGAATTTGCTGTTTGTGTAGCTGCTCCATTTCTGCTGAATTGAAAAATGACTTTTCGGCTTTTTTTTCTGTCTCGGTTTCAGTTTGCAGCAGATCGTCCATTCTCTTAAAAACTCCATGCACTCCAGATATATGGGGCAGTTCATCCTCTTCCAGCATATAAGGATAGTGGGTTTCTCCTAAGTTAAAAAAGTAAAACTGAGGTTGTTCGTCGGGAAATTCTACTTCCTCAACCATTTTGGCAAATTCATTGTGAGTGGGCATTAGTCGATAGTCATCAAAGTACTTATTAATACTCGTAAATTGGTTGAGAACAGGTAGAGAAACTCGGCCAATAGTTTTATAACCTTGGTTTTTTAAGACTTTCGGTAAGGAGAGTTGGGGAATAAAGGTTTTAAAGGACAAGTCTGGGATTCCTAAACGATCTACCCATTTAGCAAATTCTTGTTTATAAACTTCAGAGGCAAACACGCCCCGAGGACTTTTGTGAGGAACCATGCCCATCAACATAGCATAGTGGGAAGGGGATGTCCAAGAAGCATAGCTATACCGGCGTTCAGCCTTACCCAGCCGATCCATATTGGGAGTTGATGCCGCAGAGTAGCTGTCATGACGGCAGCTATCCATAACAATATACATGAGATGGTTAATCATGTGTATCTATATACAAAATGTTCCCCACCAATGTAGTTAAAAAATCCCGCAATGTCAAGAGATAACGGTTAGGCTTACCCTAAGCCTAACCTATTTAGTCGATTGTTGCTTAACAACTGAGATGGCAAATTCTCCTCAAATATGCCTGAATTATGGGTAGGCAACTTACATCACATAAAGTTCATTTTGTTAATAATTGTTAAGATGCGATGACCTTGTTAATCTTGGGTATTGCATTACTCGGAAAAGAAGCGGTATAATCGGAAGGGAAATATTTGATGTGGAGGAATCCTTCAATGTCGTTTACGCCGCAAGTCAAGCGAGTTACCAAGCCTACTCAAAAAAGCTCATCAATTAAAACAGCGTCTCAACTAATGAAGGAAAAGCGCTATGATGAAGCTCGGGAGGCTTTTGAAGAAATCCTTGAAAAAGACCCAGGCTCTAAGCAAGCTCATCTTGGTATAGGCAGCATCTGTTTAAAACAAAAAGATTATGAAGGAGCTTTGATCCACTTCGGGTCGGCGAGGAGAATTGACCCAATGATGGCTAAAGCTGCTCTTGCCGTTGGCAATGTTTACTACAAGCAAAATGAACTGGACTCGGCCATTGAAGCTTTTAAAGATGCCCTTAATATCGACCCTACTACCCCTGCTGGTTATCTGGGGATGGGGAGGGTTTTATTAAAGCAAAAGAAATACCCTCAAGCTAAAGAGCAAGTTCAAAAAGCACTGGTCTTTAACCCTCAGTTAACTCCAGGGCGCTTGCTCATGTCTCAGATTTACCAAGAACAAGGAAATACAAAGGCAGCAATTGATGAAATCGAGTCTGCACTGAGGATGAATCCAACAGCTTGGAGTGCTTATCAAGCCCTAGGAAATATCTACCTAAAACAAAAACAATATAACCTCGCCCGCAAAAATTTTGAAGGTGCTCAGCAATTAAATCCTAAAATTCCTGTCGTTGCCAAAATGGGTTATATAGAGGCTTTAATTGCAAGCAATGCTCTCGATGAAGCAGCAGAGATTTTACGCGATCTGCCGAACAAAAAACCCATAGAAGCCAAAAAACAAAAATTATGGGGGGATCTTTATACTCGTCAAGGATTTACCAAAGAAGCGGCAGAAGCCTATCGAGCAGCCAATTTACTGGCGGCAGAACAAGGAGAGGTCGCCAGCGAACTTTCCACTTTAGATATGCTGATAGAAGAAGATGACGATAAATTAGGATAAATCCTCGAGACCTACAAAGAAAAAGCAACTCAGCAAATTGCCCAAACCCAATTTAGTAAAAATCCCTAAATCCCCAGACAGTATAGTCTTTAAAGACTATACTGTTAGTTCCTGCAAAAAAGCCAAATAATGTTTCTTGATTTTCAGAGAGCTTCTCTCAAAAAACAACAGATATTGATAGCTATTATCGTTACTTTATCTGTCTTTATAGCCGTGTTTCTAGCAATTCATGCCTCGCTCCAACTTCAGCAGCAGTCTAGTAATCTTCTCCCATCCCAACTGCCGTGGCAGATTTTCCTAGCGTTCCTTGTGGCTATTCTTGTAGGAGGATTTACTTTTGCTTTGGAATTAATAACAATTAATCAAATGGAGCGGGGTTTCAATCAGATTCAGCTTGAGTTGAGGGCATTAGGGAGTGGAGATTTTAATCCTTCCACTCATCTAGAGTCACTAGCTTTGCCCAAAGAGATGAGGGAAGTAGGGAGCTATTTCCCTCATCTGAAGTTAGCTCTCTCAACAAGCTTGAGCGAGCTACAACAAAAACTTGAGGAGCAAGGAACAATCCGAGAAAGCTTGCAAGCTGAACTGACGGGACTTGAGAATACTCTTGCAGAGCAGAAGCTCTCCAACGAAGGTTTGCAATCTCGACTAATTCGGATACAACAAGCACTTGAAGAGGCTCTCGAAGAAAATCAAGCACTAGCAAGAAAAGTGAGTCAAAAGAGAGCAGAAGTCGAGCAACCCGAAGGGGAAGTCGGAGATTTTATCGCTCAGATGCAAGGCGAATTTCAACAGGCACCTAAGTCGGTTGCTTCTCTGACTTCCAGTTCCCTAGAAGAGATTGTCCAGTATAAGGAGGAGCTTGAATATCGCATTACTTGGCTGCGGACGCTACTTGAAGATGCAGAAAAAGAACTCAAACTAATTTGTATTACCTATGAATTATAAAAACAAGCTTAATTTTTTCAGACTTGAGAAAGTCCATAAAGATTGAGGTTTATAATTAAAAACTAGAATCTTGAAGAGGAGAATTAACAATGAAAACCCTTGTGCCGATTTCTTGGTATTCCGATCCCGAGATTTTCAAGAAAGAGCAAATAGTTCTCTTTCAAAACCTTTGGAACTTTGTCGGATTGACCACCGATTTAGAAAATCATAATGACTATATTGCTAAAGATCTAGGAGGACAAGCTATTTTTGTCCAGAATTTTCGTGGAGAATTACGAGCGTTTGATAATATCTGTTCCCATCGTTTTAGTAAGATTCATCAAGAGGAAAAGGGGAATGGGCCAGTTAGATGTCCCTACCACGGATGGATTTATGACAGTGCTGGCATCCCGATTAACATTCCCTTACAGTCCCGCTTCGATTTTTCCGATTGTACACCGGAATCTTTCCAATTGAAACAATGGTTAGTTGATACTTGTGGCTCCTTTGTTTTTGTGAAAAAAAATGATGATGGTCTGACCCTCAAAGAGTATTTAGGAGGGATGTATAGTCGGTTATTAGATTTTTCAGAGTCAATGGGTGAGAAAGTTGACTGTCAAGAAATGATCATTAAAGCCAACTGGAAAATTATCGTTGAAAATACTTTAGATAGCTACCACATCTGGGATGTCCATCCCAACTCTCTGGGCAAGTATGGAGCAGTTGATGGGTATTATTGGAATGACGACTTCCATTCGACTTACCTCAGTAAAGCGAAAAAGCTAGATGCAAAAGTCAGAAAGTTTACCACAGCTTTTGCAGATCGAAAACTGAAGATAGATGGCTACCAGCATTATTTGATTTTCCCACTTTTAACCTTGTCCACTCTGTTTGGGATGTCTTTAAATATGCACGTTTTCACGCCTCTTAGTTCTACAGAAACCAAGGTTACCAACTATACCTTTATGGGAAAACTTGATAATGCCAGTCTGGAGAAAATTCTATTTGATATGAGTAGCAAAGCCTCAGCTAACTTAGTTACTCAAGTTTGGGATGAAGACAAACCTGTCTGCGAATCAGTCCAGCTAGGAATGGTTTCAATCGATAACTCAAGGGATTATAAGCAGGGAATTCTTAGCAGTGACGAGCGCCGTCTTCATACTTTTCAACAACCTTATCTTAAGCTGATGAATTTGGTGCCATCCGCTGCCTGAAAAATGTGACATCTTCCCACGTCATACGTCATAATTTTGATTTGGCGTGGGTTTCTTGCTCTTGACTTCGATTTTGAACGTTTTTGGCACAGTTTAAGATCAAATATGATAGTCTCGCCATTATAGTTCTCATTCAAGCAGAAGCCAAGACGGATTTTAACCGCCTATCCTCTTGCCTCCTGCATTCCAAAACGCCAAAAAAATAGGGTTTTAAAAAAACCAGAATTCAAAATAAGAAATAGCGTTGGGCCATGGGTAAAACCGTAGCAGGTTCACAGATTAATAATTCCCCGTCAGCACGCACTTCGTAGGTTTCGGGATTAACTTCCATGCGCGGTAAAGCGTCATTCAGCTTCATACTGGCCTTACTGATATTGCGCGTATTCGACACGGCCACGGCGGTTTTTTTCAGCTTTAACTTCTCAGGAATGCCCGCTTTCATAGCATATTTAGAAACAAATGTCAAGGAAGTTTTGGCGATCGCACCACCAAAAGAGGCAAACATGGGACGCATATAAACCGGTTGGGGTGTGGGAATACTGGCATTAGCGTCGCCCATTTGCGCCCAGGCGATTAAACCGCCTTTCAGGACAATTTCCGGTTTTACGCCAAAAAATGCCGGTTTCCAGAGAACCAAATCGGCTAATTTGCCCACCTCGATGGAACCGACATGATCGGATATACCATGAGTAATAGCAGGATTAATCGTATATTTAGCAATATATCGTCTTGCCCGCAGATTATCATTCTCTCCCGTTTCCCCGGTCAGTCTGCCCCGTTGTACCCGCATTTTGTGGGCAGTTTGCCAAGTGCGGATAATTACTTCTCCCACTCGTCCCATCGCTTGAGAATCGGAGGAAATTATACTAAAAGCCCCTAAATCGTGGAGAATATCCTCGGCGGCAATAGTTTCGCGGCGGATGCGGGATTCAGCAAAAGCCACATCTTCGGGAATACTCCGGTCTAAATGATGACAAACCATCAACATATCGAGGTGTTCCTCTAAGGTATTCGTCGTATAGGGACGGGTGGGATTAGTAGAGGAGGGTAAAACGTTCATTTCCCCGCAAACCCTGATAATATCGGGAGCATGACCACCGCCGGCCCCTTCCGTGTGGTAGGTGTGAATGACGCGATTTTTAAAAGCGGCGATAGTGGCCTCGACAAAACCGGCCTCATTGAGAGTATCCGTATGAATCGCCACCTGCACATCGTACTTATCGGCCACGCTTAAACAGGTATCAATGGCTGCCGGAGTGGTTCCCCAATCTTCATGGAGTTTTAAGCCAATTACCCCCGCTTTTACCTGTTCCGCTAGTCCTTCCGGCTGACTGCTATTGCCTTTACCCAAAAAACCCAAATTCATCGGGAAAGCTTCGGCCGCCTCTAGCATTCGATAGATGTTCCATTCTCCCGGGGTGCAGGTGGTGGCATTAGTTCCCGTCGCAGGTCCGGTCCCGCCACCAATCATTGTGGTAATCCCAGACGCAATCGCTGTCTCAATTTGTTGGGGACAGATAAAATGAATATGGGCATCAATCCCCCCTGCCGTCAAAATCATCCCTTCCCCGGCTAATGCCTCGGTGGCAGGACCGATAATAATATCGACATTATCTTGAATGTGGGGATTGCCCGCTTTACCGATTTTATAAATTTTGCCGTCTTTAATGCCCACATCGGCTTTAACGATGCCCCACCAGTCGAGAATTAAGGCATTAGTAATCACTAGATCTACCGCCCCATCTTCCCTAGAAATGGGGGATTGGCCCATACCATCGCGAATTACTTTACCGCCGCCGAATTTTACCTCATCGCCGTAGCTGGTGAAATCTTTTTCGACTTCGATAAATAATTCCGTGTCTGCTAGGCGAACTTTATCTCCGACGGTGGGGCCGTAGGTTTCTGCATAGGTGCGGCGATCGATGCGATAATTCATAGGGGTAATTCTTGAAAATCGAGATTGATTATACGATCGATTTTCCGGCAATTATCGCTTTTTCGGGATTTTCTTCCATTTTTAATCTGGCTCATTTTCGAGGATTTCTTTGGCTTTCAGTAAAGCTTGGTGATGTTCTTCGGTGACGGTGGGATATTTTAAACCGAGGGATTCGAGGGTGTGATAAATAACCGCCCCCACAGCTAAACGGGTAAACCATTTGCGATCAGCCGGGATAATATACCAGGGGGCCCACTCGGTACTGGTATGATTGAATACCTCCTCGTAGGCTTTCATGTAATCACCCCAAAAAGCTCTTTCTTTGACATCATTTTCGGAAAACTTCCAGTTTTTTTCTGGGCGATCAATTCTTTCCAAAAATCGTTTTTTCTGTTCTCCTTTAGAAACATTGAGAAAGAATTTTAGGACAATAACCCCATTATTAACCAGATATTTTTCAAAATTATTAATCTCCTCAAAACGTCGCTGCCAAACTTTCTTGGTTCTGTCTTCCGGGGGGAGTTTTTGCCGTTCCAATAAATTTTGATGGACGCGCACGACTAATAATTCTTCGTAGTAAGAACGATTAAAAATACCGATACGACCCCGCTCCGGTAAGGCTTTATAATATCGCCAGAGATAATCGTGATCTAGTTCTTCGGCCGAGGGAACTTTAAAGCTAAATACCTGACAGCCTTGGGGATTTAAACCCGACATAACGTGCCTGATCGTACCATCTTTACCCGCCGCATCCATGGCTTGCAGATTAATTAACAGGGCATAGGTATCCTGAGCATAAAGTTTATCTTGAAACTCGGCCATTTTTTCGATCCCCTGTTGCAGCAGCAGCGTGGCATCTTCTTTGGTAATGTAGTCTGGCTTAAACCCGGGATCGTAGTCTTTGTGCAGAGAAATTTCTTTACCCGGTGGCACGATTAAGGATTGTAAAAATGCTTGGCGATCAATTTTGCTGACCATGCTCTTCTCCTTGATTGTTTTGAACCCTAAGATTACATTGTAGCACTTTTGCTCGGAAAATATCTAAACCTTGAACTGGCGAGCCAAAGATGAAGTGACAGAAATGACTTGGAAACAAGTATATTTAAATATTCGATTTTAGCTACTCCTCATCTGACGAGAAAGTAAAGAATAATTTTTAGGCGATCGCAAATTCGGTAAACTGACGCACTTCGGGAGGTTGAAAAGCTAAAACTATCTCACTGCTGGGAATTCCTACGCGCATTAATTCCGTGGCGATACCTGCTTCTGTCCAATCTTCTTCAATATAAATTTTGTCATTTTTTAGACGAAGATAAACGGAAATCGCTTTAATTCGTTTGCCATTTTTCCAGCCAATATTAAACCAAAGATATTGGCTTCTATTATCGTCAAACATCAATATTTCTTCTGTGTCTTGATCGGGTACTTGTGAGGAAATTTCTGCATATTCTGTGAGAATTTTCTTGATTATGTTTTGATAATAATTTAGTTTATCCATTGGACGATTCCTCCTGATTAGTGTCAACAATTAACAATAAAATTTGATACTTTTGCAAGATTATTTGTATGGCAGCTTGAGCGAAAAACTTTTCGTAGATTTCTTGTCCGATTAAAAAAATAAAGAAATTAATACATACAAGATATTTATTACAATTTCAACAATTAATCTCGAAAATTGTCCGAACCACAGGTAAGACATGTACCATCATCAGGATCTATGACATTACCCAGACAATCTTCAGCTGTGCAATCTTCCCGCAATACTTCATAAGATTCATTACATACAAGGCAATAAATAGTGTTGCTAGTTGGTTCATTAGGTATTAGTTGAGCTAATCTTGGAATCTGTTCGTCTTCGTAATCTTCCCTAAAACCACTATAACAACTAGGACAGAAATAACGTCTTGTTTTTTTATTAAAATTAAAATATTTATTATTTTCTGAAGGTGTTAATAAATCAATTACAAGGTTTATTTCTAAAGCCAGCCAATTATAGAATTCTCTGGTTTCAGGGCTATATAGAACAGATTCAGGTACATTTTGAATGAATTGTCCTCGAATTTTTATCCACGAGTTTGGCTCTATCAAATAATGACAAATTTCTATAATTTCAACAAACAGCTCTTTAGTTTTTATATATAATTCAGGATCTACAGTGTGCATAATTATATTTCGCTTGCTTCTCAAATCTTCAAATCTTTGTCGAAAGTTATCTGGTAATCGATCAGTCGATACGGTATTATAAACTTTGACTAAATCCTGTGCATCAATTGTTTTAAATTCACTAAAACGGATATTGCGCTCATGAGATTTACTGGGATAATTACTCGGATCTCCTGAAATTAGTAAATACGGGCTAACTGTAGCAATATGACCTTTTAAGAGAAATTCGGTTCCTTGTTGAATAAGGGAAAGGGCTGTACTCAATGGACGTTGTGCTTGTTTCCAATATTGCTCAGATGACAATTGATCGATTACTTCTTCATTCTCATCGCTATAATACACATTATAAAAATATTCCGCATCCTTAAGTGTTGTAGATAAACTTATCAGCGTATCCCAAGCCAGATTTAAAAAATCAATGCCAGCGGATTTAAAATCATCTCCAGTCGGTACATCTATAATCATAATTTTTCGTACTCACTTTTATCATTTCATTTAAGGCGATTTATTGGTAAATGAGATTGTGTGGCTTTTCATCCCGCTCAAAATGATAGCGAACTTTTTTATTGTGTGGCTTGTACCCGAACTAAACTTGACTATACTTTGTGAGCCTCCGCATAAATCCGTAAAGCGGCGGACATTTTTTGTTCACAATCCTCGCCCTGTGATTGAAACCAAGCTAGGGTTTCGGGATCTACTTGAACAAGAACATTTACTTTCTCTACAGGTTTCCACCACCGCGATTTACTAAAAAACTCCTCGGTTAAGGGCGGAATATCGGATGTGTCGATTTCCTCTTCCGTAAGAGCGTCAACTTTCTCCCAATTCGTCTCGGAGGTATTGTTCATATCGTTTTCGTTCATAGGGTAAAGCTTTACGAAGTGAAATAATACGAATTGTATCTCTACTCGGTTCTGTAAAAACGACAACTACCACTCGGCCATCGAGCGTACCGATTCCTATCAATCGATCTTCGCCATAATTTTCTCGTTCGTCAAGGGAAACTCGAATGGGATGTTCAAATATCCGCTGCGCGTCCGCGAAGTCTAGATCGTGCTTGATGATATTCGCTCGGTTCTTTTGTCGATCCCACTCGAATTTCATATTTTTATTTTATCGAGTTGTCATTCCGTATATCGAAAAAAATCCTATAATTGTCGAAAATTCGATCGTTAGAGGGGTCATCTTGATCGAAATCAAAAGAAATCTTTCGCCTCGATCGAAATGACCCATAACCGGTCAACTAACTCAAAACACCAGAAGGAATCCCTAAGATATCCTCAATTTTAGGTAAATCTTCTAGGGGAATTACCCGGCCTTCATCCTCAAAACCAGCGATTTCATTAAAGTTCAAATAGCGGTATAAATCGCCAGCAAAAGGATTAATTTTCTCGGTGACAATTGCGAGGTATTCCTCGACGGTGGGAATGCGTCCGAGCAGCGCACAAACCGCCGCTAATTCTGCGGAACCGAGATAGACTCGCGCATCTTTTCCCATGCGATTATTGAAGTTACGAGTCGAGGTTGAAAATACCGTCGCTCTGTCTTCAACCCGCGCTTGATTACCCATACAAAGGGAACATCCCGGCATCTCGGTACGCGCCCCAGAAGCGGCAAAAATGCCGTACATTCCCTCATCGCGCAATTGTTTTTCATCCATGCGGGTGGGGGGACAAATCCACAGTTTAGCCTTAGCAACTCCTGCTCCTTCTAATATCTTAGCGGCGGCGCGATAATGACCGATATTAGTCATACAAGAACCGATGAACACCTCATCGATTTTATCCCCGGCGCATTCCGACATTAACTTGATATTATCGGGGTCATTGGGTGCAGCAACAATTGGTTCTTTAATCTCGTTTAAGTTGACGGTGATAATATCCGCATATTCGGCATCCTTATCCGCCTCCATCAGGACGGGACTAGCTAACCATTGTTCCATTTTTGCTACCCGACGTAGGATAGTTTTGGCATCACTATAACCCCGGGCTGCCATATTTTTTAACAGGGCCACATTAGAGCGTAAATATTCCGCCACTGTCTCGGTACTTAACTTAATCGTACAACCGGCGCAGGAACGTTCCGCCGTGGCATCGGTTAACTCAAAAGCCTGTTCTAATTTCAAATCCGGCAGCCCTTCCATCTCCATAATGCGACCGTTAAAAACATTTTTTTTGTTCTGTTTTTCCACGGTTAATTTGCCTTCTTGGATGGCGACGTAGGGAATAGCATTAACAATATCGCGCAGAGTTACACCGGGTTGTAATTCCCCCGTAAAACGCACTAAAACCGATTCCGGCATATCCAAAGGCATTACTCCCAAAGCGGCCGCAAATGCCACTAAACCCGACCCCGCAGGAAAGGAAATTCCCAGGGGAAAACGAGTATGAGAATCGCCTCCAGTCCCCACCGTATCCGGCAATAACATCCGATTTAACCAGGAGTGAATAATGCCATCTCCCGGACGTAAAGCGACCCCACCCCGGGTAGAGAAAAAGTCGGGTAATTGGTGATGAGTTTGAATATCAACCGGTTTCGGATAGGCTGCCGTGTGACAGAAACTCTGCATGACTAAATCGGCGCTAAAACCTAAACAGGCTAACTCTTTTAACTCGTCCCTGGTCATCGGGCCGGTGGTATCCTGAGACCCTACCGTAGTCATAATTGGGTCACAGGAAGTACCCGGCCGCACCCCGGGTAAACCGCAAGCTTTGCCGACCATTTTTTGCGCTAGGGTGTAACCTTTACCCGTGTCACTAGGCATAGTTGGACGAGTAAATAGGGTACTAGCCTCAAGTCCCAAGGCGTGACGGGTTTTATCGGTGAGACTGCGACCGATTAAGAGGGGAATACGACCGCCGGCCCGCACTTCATCCAGAATTGTCTCAGGTTTGAGGCTAAAGGTGCTAATAGTTGCGCCCGCTTCGTTGGTGATTTTGCCTTCGTAGGGATAGATTTTAATCACATCCCCCGTGTTCATTTGGCTAACATCGCATTCAAGCGGTAAAGCGCCGGAATCCTCAGCAGTGTTAAAGAAGATAGGGGCGATTTTACTGCCTAAAATATAGCCACCAGCACGTTTATTAGGCACAAAGGGAATATCATCGCCAATATGCCAGAGAACCGAGTTAATCGCCGATTTTCGGCTGGAACCAGTCCCGACCACATCCCCCACATAGGCGACCGGATGGCCTAATTTTTTCAATTCGGCAATGGTTTCTAAAGACCCCGGTTGACGGGTTTCTAACATTACCAAGGCATGGAGGGGAATATCGGGCCGGGTGGTGGCATGGGGAGCGGGAGATAGGTCATCTGTATTGGTTTCCCCGGGTACTTTGAAAACGGTGACGGTAATTTCTTTAGCAAGTTTCGGTTTAGCGATAAACCAAGCGCCATTGGCCCAAGCATCGATAACCTGTTTAGCATAGGGATTGGTGTCGGATAATTCCAAAACCTCGTTAAATGCGTCGAATACCAGCAGGGTTTTACTTAAAGCGCTGGCAGCAGCGGCGGCGATATTAATATCTCTGGATTTCAGCAGTTCAATCAGAGAATGAACGTTATAACCACCGACCATGGTTCCCAGTAAGCTAACCGCACCCTGGGGGGAGATAACGTTAGATTTTATTTCACCTTTGGCAATTCCTGTTAAAAATCCCGCTTTAACGTAGGCCGCTTCGTCAACTCCGGGGGGAACACGGTCACGCAGCAGGGTCAGCAATTCTCCCCTGAGTTCTTCGGGCGGATTTTTGAGTATTTCGCATAATTCCGCCGTTTGTTGGGCGTTGAGGGGAAGGGGAGGGATACCTAATTTCGCTCGGTCGGCAACGTGCTGATGATAGGCTTCTAACATAGGTCTATTGTCTCCTAGTCTTCACTTGTGACGGTTTCTTCCTAGGTTACTGGATTTTTGCTAGTCTCGGAATTTCTAGGTTAGCGAGAGATGACTTTGCTGTGTGACTTCCATAAAATGAGAAAATAGCGATCGATTGACTATATTGAGGCGTAGATAATGGCTATCACCGATTCTGATCTAGATTTAGCACAATATATCGACCATTCTCTCCTCATCCCCACCGCCACCAGTGAACAATTAGAGGCTTACTGTCAACAGGCCGAACAATATCGTTTTCCCACCGTCTGCGTTTATCCCGCTGCCGTTAAGCAAGCGGTGCAGTTACTCCACGGCAAAAAAACTTTAGTTTCTACCGTGATTGGTTTTCCCGCAGGGGCCACTACCTCCGCAGTTAAACGTTATGAGGCTTTAGAAGCCGTAGATAATGGTGCCAAGGAGTTAGATGTGGTTATTAATCTCGGTTGGCTAAAAGATGGGAAATCTGAGCAATTATTCCAAGAAATTGCTAGTATTTGTCAGGAAACCGGCCAGACGGTGAAAGCGATTCTGGAAACCTCGCAACTGACGGACACCGAGAAACGTTTAGCGGCGGAAATTTGCATGGATGCAGGAGTTAGTTATCTAAAAACCAGTACCGGCTGGTTTGGAGGTGCAACGGTTAGCGATGTGAAGTTTCTCAAGGAAATTAGCAAAGGCCGGGTAGGAATTAAAGCATCCGGCGGAATTCGCACCCTAGAACAAGCGATCGCTCTTATCCGGGCCGGGGCCACCCGTCTGGGAACTTCCCGCGGTGTCGATTTAGTCCGTCAGCAAAAAGCCGCTTTTGAGGAGTAATACTAAATCCTGTTTAAAAGGTATAGGAAAGTGGGGTGTGGGGTGTGGGGAAGTGGGGTGTGGGGTGTAGGGTGTAGGGTGTAGGGTGTGGGGTGTGGGGTGTGGGGTGTAGGGTGTGGGAAGTAGGGAAGTGGGAAGTAGGGAAGTGGGGGGATGGGGAGAATAAATAGAAATAATCTCCTGTCTCCTGAATCCTGTCTCCTTAATCCTGAAAGCTAAAATGATGACTGACAATATAGGTAAAAATAAGGAGGTTTATTTGCCGATAATTCGCTGTGGTAATCGAGAATTTAGAGATATTCAAGGGATTGTTTTTGATAAGGACGGTACGCTAGAGGATTCGCGAGCTTTCTGGTACGATCGAGCTATAGCCCGGATACAAGCCATTGAATCGCAAATCCCTGGTTTAGAGTCTTTATTAACTAAAACTTTCGGTATTGGGGCAAATAGTCTCAATCCTGCCGGTTTAATGGCAGTGGGCAGCCGCAGAGATAATCATATCGCCGCTGCCGGTTGTATTGCTTCCACCGGTCGGGATTGGTTAACGGCAATGGCGATCGCAAAAGTAGCCTTTCAAGCGGCCGATGAAAAGGTTCCCCCCCGCTTCAATCCCCTCTATCCCCAATGTTTAGAAGTAATTCGTTATCTGCACGCGGCTGGTTTACAATTGGCGATTCTTTCCTCCGATACCACAGCACGAGTTGAGCAATTTGTCAAGGAAAATCACCTATTAAATTATATTAAAATTGCCCGGGGATGCGATCGAGGTTTAAGTAAACCCGATCCCCTATTATTGCAAGAAACCTGTCAAGCTTTGGGGACCGCAGTGGACAAAACCCTGATGGTGGGGGACACTAGGGCCGATTGGGAAATGGCTAAACAGGCAAAATCATCGGCGGCGATCGCAATTAGTTGGCAACCGGAAACCCATCAAGATTTACAATTAGCTGATGTGGTCATTAGAGAACTTACTGCCATCTCGGTTATCAGTTATCAGTTATGATTTTAGCTGTTAGGAGACAGGATTCAGGATTCAGGATTCAGGATTCAGGAGTCAGGAGATTATTTTTTATTTATTCTCCCCACACCCCACACCCTACACCCTACACCCCACACCCTACACCCCACACCCTACACCCCACACCCCACTCCCCACTCCCCCACTTCCCAATTCATAATTCCCTCTATGCTAACAATTGCCTTACCGAAGGGTGCTTTACTAAACGAAAGTATCCAAATATTTCAGAAAATTGGCTTAGATTTTAGTGCCTTTCTTGACTCAAAAAATCGCCAATTACAGATTACCGATCCCACTAACCAAGCGAAAGCGTTATTAGTCAGAGCCACAGATGTACCCGTTTATGTAGAATACGGTCAGGCACAATTAGGCATCGCCGGTTATGATGTTTTATTGGAAAAATCTCCCGATGTGGCTAATTTAATTGACTTAAAATTTGGTTACTGTCGGATGTCGGTAGCTGTCCCTGCTGATAGTCCCTATCAAAGTCCCTTAGATATTCCCCATCACGGTAAAGTCGCCTCAAAATTTGTCAATTGTGCTAAGGATTATTTTCGTCGTTTAGATATTCCCGTCGAGATTATACCTCTCTATGGTTCTGTAGAATTAGGCCCGATTACGGGGATGTCAGAAGCGATAGTTGACCTAGTTTCCACCGGTCGAACTTTACGCGAAAATGGTTTAGTAGAAATCGCCGAATTATTTGCTAGTAGCGCTCGATTAATCGCTCATCCCCTCAGCTATAGACTAGACCGCAATCAGATTTATAACTGGGTAGAAAAGCTCAGTTTAACAAATCAGCACCCCCCTTATTAAGCGGGTATCAAGGGTAGGGTTGATTCATGAATCAACCCTACCTTGAATCAACCCTACCTTAAATCAACCCTACCTTAAATCAACCCTACTTTAAATCAACCCTACTTTAAATCAACCCTACTTTAAATCAACCCTACTTTAAATCAACCCTACCTTGAATCAACCCTACCTTGAATCAACCCTACCTTAAATCAACCCTACCTTAAATCAACCCTACCTTGAATCAACCCTAGGGATCAAGGGGGGAGCAAAGGCAAAATCTATTTAATTATAACCATTTACTTATTTCCCCCTAACCTAATTGTTTCAATAGCAAACCAATAAGCGCACCAGCAAGAATTAACCAAGTAGAATTAACCTGAAAACGTAGTAAAAGAATAGCGGAGATAAGAGATAGAATGATAGCCAATAAATTAAAAGGTAAATTACCGTAGGGTTGTAACCAAGTAGCCAGGGATAAATTAAAAATTACTGCCACCATTAAAGCCACGGCACTAGCATTAATCGCGTCTAAAAAAGCCCCTGCCCAAGCCGATTCTCTCAATTTAGGAATAAGAGGATTAAGTAATAAAACAAAGATAAAAGAAGGAAAAAAAATCGCTAGAGTTGCCACAATTGCCCCCGATACTCCTAATATTTGATAACCGATAAAAGTGGCTGTAGATAACACTGGACCGGGGGTAAATTGACCCACAGCAATAGCATCTAATAATTGTTGCTGGGTTAACCATCCTTTCCCCTGCACTAAATCCCCCTCTAAAAAGGCAACTAACACATAACCACTACCAAATAAAACACTACCCACCTTGAGAAAAAATAGCCCTAATCCTGTTAATGTCGGTGGGATATTGCTAGGAGTAGCAACCGCCGTCGCACCGCCTATTCCTGCCACAATCAGGGGAAAAGTAGCGAATTTTTTTAGGATAAACATCCCGATAATTCCGCCTAACAGTAAAGCGATAATTTCATTTAAACCTAAAATTAATAATCCGATAACTCCCAATCCGATGAAGAGTAATTGACGGGTTTTCAGTGCCTTTTTGCCTAAGCGCCAGAGTGCCTGAAAAATCACCGCAATTACTACCGGTTTAATGCCGGCAAAAATCGGGGCCACATCGGGTAAAGTCCCGTAGGTAGTATAAATCCAAGCTAGAAAACCCGTAATTAACACCGCAGGAGTAATAAAACAAACCCCCGTGATTATTAAACCCGCTAAACCACCAAAAATATAACCGATATGAATAGCCATTTCCGTGGAATTAGGACCAGGAATCAGATTAGTGGCCCCCACCAAATCGAGAAATCGCTCCTTAGTCATCCAACCGCGACGCTTAACCACTTCTTCCTCCATTAAAGCGATATGGGCAGCCGGACCACCAAAACCGATAATGCCGATTTTGAGAAATAAAAGGGCAAGTTGCGAGAGATTGGGAGGCGATGAAGTCAGCATTTTCTGATTACCAATAGTTTTTCCAGAATCAAGTTTATATCCAAAAGAATAAGCTTAAGCTAAATTCTTGGCTAGATCTGGTCAATTCCATAATTGCAAAAGTGTTTTACACAAACTCAATCATAAGTATTTAATGCTCCCGTTCAAGTAAATTTGATACAAAAAAAGTTAAGAAAACTTTACAAGTAATATTGATTAGTTTGTTTATAATGAACCCCATTAATACCAACTGAAACCCATCACCACCCCCCTTATTAAGGGGGGCAAGGGGGGCAAGGGGGGATTAATTAGAACCCCTTAGTCAACAAATCATAAACAATAATCAATTATCACCATCGACTCTAATCTATAGCCAAAAAAACTCTATGGACAGCTTGCCGCCCAAGACTAACCAGTTTTCAGATACTCAAGAGCCAGCAGCGAGTCCAACTCAGCGCCAAGCGGTGCCGGTCAATTATGAGTACAGCCTCAATCTGCCGGAATTACTCAACCAGCTTGACTTGTCGGTGTTGATTTCCACCTACCAAGCGGGAAGAGTGGCCAGCATTGGCACTTATCAAGGACAAATGCGGGTGAGTTTCGCCCATTTTGACCAAGCGATGGGTTTAACCCGAACTGCTACCGGAATTGCTGTGGGCGCTCGTCAGGCAATTTGGCATTTACCCGCTAATCGAGAGATTGCCCCCCAGATTAAACCAGAAGGAGAACAGGATATCGCTTTTTTAGCTCGTTCCTCTCACCTCACCGGCCCGATTATGGGTCATGATTTGGCCTTTGGCAGTAATCGCCTTTGGGTGGTCAATACCTTATTTAACTGTCTGGCAACCATCGAAGGAAATTGGAGTTTTCTCCCCCAGTGGAAACCGCCTTTTATTACCGAGTTAGTCCCCGGAGACCGATGTCACCTCAATGGCTTGGCTATGGCTGAAAATAGCGGCACTCCCGTATATGTGACGGCATTGGGGGAAACCAACGAGGAAAGCCTCTGGCGAGAGAATAAGGCACAAGGCGGATGCTTAATTGATGTGCCGAGGGGAGAGGTGATTCTCCGGGGTTTAGCCATGCCCCATTCTCCCCGTCTTTACCAGGGTAATCTCTATTTCCTCAATTCCGGTTATGGAACCTTGAACCGTTGGCATCCCCAAACTGGCAGCACGGAAATCGTGGCGGAATTGCCCGGTTTTACCCGGGGTTTGGACTGTTGGGAAGGTCACGCCTTTGTCGGGTTGTCCCAAATTCGGGAAACGGCAATTTTTGGCGGTTTACCCCTGGATGAGCGACGCAATCAATTGCGGTGCGGGTTGGCTATTATCAATCTAGCTACCGGTCAACTGGTGGCAACTTTTTGGTTTAATAGCGGCGTGGAGGAGGTTTTCGCCGTCTCCGTCCTCCCGGGCTACCGCAACCCAGCGCTAATTGGACCAGATACCGACCTCGACGGCACTCAATCGGTGTGGATGGTGCCTTCTTTGCCAGCTTAAGTACCTAATGGGACTTAAACGCTCAACAAAGGTTTAATCGAGTATAATCGTTACAGAATAAGGACTTTACGTTGAAAAATCAGCGATGAAAGAGACAACCCCAGCCGCGATGCCCCCATGCTTTGACCGATGGTGTGGACGGTTTGACAATTGCTTCAAAAACGAAGCGCAAAAAAACGGCTTCAGACAATATTTAGGAGGATTATTAGGGGAAAGTGAGAGGAAAAACCTCACTCAAATGGCCAATAATGCCGTCGGAGTAGTTTATAACCGATTACAT
>NZ_JAPZSO010000145.1:0-32578 GCF_027531715.1 Microcystis sp. LE19-8.1F
GGCTTGTAAACAGGCCTGATAGAATGATGGTAACATATTGAAATTTTGGGTGGTTGTCTCAACCACTCTATTTCTTTTGGGTTCATTTGGCTAGAGTCTTTATCTTGATTACCTTTGAACCCCTTTGTCACCCCTTGAGCGCGATCACAATCTCGATCATGGTTTTTTCCTTAAGATGGCCGTCGGGTTCGTCCGTTCGTTACACCTTCACCGTGACAGGGGAAACCGAAATATTCGGCGTTCGGCTTTTCCTTCAAAGGTTCTGGAACGGGAGAATTTTACTACCTATCCCGATTGAGAAACTGTATTTCGCACGACCGATCGCCCTAGGCCGCTGCGGGATGGAAAAAGAAAGCGAGGGCGATCACCGCGTAGGTCGCGACGAGTAATATACCCTCTAGCCAGTTCGAGCGACCGTCGTTACTGATCGAGTTAGTCAGCCACACCGCGACGGCGACGGCGACCAATTCAAACGGATCAAAATCGAGAGCCATCGGCTGACCGAGGAAATAACCCGCGATTACGAGAACCGGCGCGACAAAAAGTGCGATTTGCAGACTCGAACCCACCGTCACGGAAACCGCCAGATCCATTTTGTCTTTTAAGGCGACCCTAACCGCGGTGGCGTGTTCGGCCGCGTTGCCGATAATTGGCAGCAGGATCACCCCCGTGAAAAGGGTCGTTAATCCTAATTTATGCGTGGCTTCCTCTAGGGTATTAACTAATAATTCCGATTCGACCGCCACACCGAGCGTCACGAGCAGTAATATCCCCACCCAGAGCCAGAGATTCGGCTTTTTTACGCTTACCGCTTCCCCCGACTCTTGATCGAGATCTGCGTCCCCCACCTCGTAAAGATAGGTATGGGTCTTCATCGAAAACAGCAGACTCAGGCAATACACAAAAATTAATACCGCCGCCACCGTTACCGAGAGACGCTGTAGGACGCTCTCCTCGATTGCGGCGGAGGTGTATTGAACGGTCGTGGGTAGGAGGATCGCTGCCACGGCGAGATTCATCGACGAGGAATTTAAACGGGCGGTCACGGGCTGGAATTTCTGTTCTTTATAGCGTAAGCCGCCGAAAAACATCGATAAGCCCGTTACCAGCAGCAGATTCCCGATAATCGAACCGGTAATCGTCGCTTTCACCACCTCGATCAAACCCTCTTCCAGGGCGGCGTAGGCGAGAATTAATTCGGTGGCGTTGCCGAAGGTGGCGTTCATTAAACCGCCAAGATTAGGACCGACCACGACGGCGATTTCCTCGGTTGCCTTTCCCATGTAAGCGGCCAGGGGAACAATCGCTAGACAGGCGCTCAGGAAAACGATCGTCACGTCCCAACGCAGGAAATTCCAGGCGATCGAGATCGGGACAAAAACCAACAAAATAGCGAAAATCCAGTCCTTTCTATTCATAGCAATCGGTGTCTCGGGATAAAACCGCGCACGGTTGTGAAAAACAGACTATCGGCTTTTTTTCTGTTTCGATTACCCGAATCGCCCAGTAATATACTCCCGGGCCTCGTCGGTTTGCGGATTGCCGAACATAACTTCCGTGGGGCTGAATTCGACTAATTTTCCCCGGCGTTTCCCGGACGGATCGGTTTCGGTGTTAAAAAACGCCGTCCAGTCGGCGATCCGCGATGCCTGCTGCATATTGTGGGTGACGGTAATGATCGTGTAACTTTCCTTCAGTTGTAGGCACAATTCCTCCACCTGACGGGTAGAGATGGGATCGAGGGCCGAACAGGGTTCATCCATCAATAAAACATCTGGCTTCATCGCGATCGCACGGGCGATACAGAGACGCTGTTGTTGTCCCCCCGATAGTGCCGTTCCTTTTTCTTTCAGTTTGTCCTTTACTTCCTCCCAGATCGCCGCCTGCCGCAGGGAATACTCGACCAATTCGTCCAGATTGCCCTGATAACCGTTGGTTCGGGGCGCGTAGGCGATATTCTCGTAAATGCTCTTGGGAAAAGGGTTGGGACGTTGGAAAACCATCCCCACCTGTCGCCTTAACTTGACTGCATTGACCTGCGAATCGTAAATATTCTGATTTCGGTAGAGTAATTTTCCCTCCACCTTGGCGCCGGGGATCAGATCGTTCATTCGGTTAAAGCAGCGCAAAAGGGTACTTTTCCCGCAACCGGACGGCCCGATAAAGGCGACGATTTTTCGTGCAGGAATTTTAATATGAACGTCCAGAAGAGCGAGAAATCCATTATAAAAAACTTTCACTCCTTCCGCCTCGAAAACACTGTGATCTGCGTTAAGGTGGGTAGTCATGGTAAAAATTCTCCTGAGTGTGATTAAACGATTGGTTAAGCGGGAAAAAAGGAGCCATCCAGATGGCTTTCTCATCAGACTTTTGGCGATTAATTGCCCAAGGATAGCGATCGCTGAAAAGTGATCAAGAAATCACGTTAAAATGCCCGAAACCCATAGCTCATATTTGGTAATCCTGTCAATGGTTAAGTTCTAGGCTATTGATCGAAGTCAGAGAGAACCGCAAGATTATTGCCTGGGTTTCCATCTCAATCGGAAACATAGAGGTTTTTCGCCATTTCCAATCAACGCTCAGTTTTCAGTGGCAGCGGAGACTGAACGACAATAATCAACATCCGTTCCGTCCCAGTGTTTCTGATTTCATGCTCAACGCTTTGATGTGCATGGATGAAAACTCCGGCTTCCACTGCGGCTATTTCATCTCCAATGACAATCTCCCCCGTTCCCCGGACGACATAGCAAATTTCATCATTTTGAGGATGTTTGTGTCGGGCGTTAATTTGTCCAGGCTCTAGACAGTACAGGCCAAAGTGCAAAGAATCGGTTTTGAAAATCGATCGCTTCACATAGCCTTCCGGGTTAAACTGAGCCACTTGTTCTAGAGTTGTTAATCCACCTTGGCTGAATTGTTGAACGAACTCAGGTGAAAATTCCAAGTTGAAAACGCCGTCATTTGCTCTAAGGGAGTCGGTCATAGTTCAAGATATCCTCAATAGGATTAAACGATTGGTTAAGAGGGAAAAGTGGAGCCATCAAGGTTGACTCGATTGGGAATAATGTTGACGTAGATAGATAGCGATGGCGTTGAGGGCGAGAATTAACAGGATCAGAACGATAATCGCGGCCGCCGCCGCATTAGCAAAACCGGGTTCGGGACGGGTGATATAGCTGAAAATTTGAATCGGTAGCGCCATAAAGCGTTGGAATAAACCAGGATCGAAAGTGAGGAAACTAACCGCGCCGACGACCATTAAGGAAGCCGCGTCCCCGATCGCCCGCGACACGGAGATAATCACCCCCGTGAGAATCCCCGGCACCGCGTAGGGTAAAACATGGTGTTGGATCGTCTGCCATTTGGTACTGCCTAGACCGTAGGAGGCTTGGCGTAGGGAATCGGGAACCGCCCGGATCGCCTCCCGCGCCGTGACGATAATCACCGGCAGCGAGAGGAGTGCCAGGGTTAACGCACCGGAAATCAGCGTCGGGCCAAAATTGAGCAGATAGTTAAAAACCGCTAATCCTAATAAGCCGTAGACGATCGAGGGAACCCCAGCCAGATTGCCGATATTCACCTCGATCAGTGCCGTCCACCAAGTTTTCGGGGCGTATTCCTCTAGATACAAAGCCGACCCGACCCCGATCGGCACCGCCACGAGAAGCACGATAATCCCCAGATAGAAACTACCGATGATCGCCGGACGGATACCGCCCCTTTCCGGGAAACGGGAAGGCGTTTCCGTGAGGAATCCGGGGGTTAAGAGTCGTCCGAGTCCATCGTGGGCGATATTCAACACCAACAGCGCCAGAACGAACAAACCGATCAGTAAACCGAAGAGGAAAAGATACTCGCAGAATTTGCCGATCGCCTCCCGGCGTTCCAGATGGTCGATAAATTCAACGGTATCGGACTTAACAGAGGATTTAACCATGGCAAATCAATCGTATTTTTCTTTAAAACGGTGGGAGATCCAGTAACTGGCCAGATTCAGTGCCAACGTGATCAAAAAAAGCACCGCGCCGACTGCGTAGAGGGTTTTAAAACTGAGACTGCCCCGGGGCGCATCTCCCCCGGAAATCTCGGCCATAAAAGCGGTCATCGTGGCGATCGACTCGAAGGGATTGAGGGTAAGCCGGGGTTGCGAGCCGGCGGCGATCAACACCGTCATCGTTTCCCCCACCGCCCGCGACATTCCCAGAATAATCGAGGCCATGATCCCGGAGAGGGCGGCGGGGAGAACCACTTTAAAAATCGTTTCCAGCTTGGTAATTCCTAGCGCGTAGGAACCCTCGCGCAGGGAACGGGGAACCGCTCGGATCGCGTCTAAACTAATCGATCCCACCGTGGGAGTGATCATGATCCCCATCATTAGCCCGGCGCTGAGGGCGTTAAAAATCTCGACGGGGAAAAGATTCCGCAAAGTGGGCGTGACAACGAGTAGGGCGAAGTACCCGTACACCACCGTGGGAATCCCGGCAAGAAGTTCCACCGCAGGGCGTAAAATCGCCGCCAGGTTCGGTTTCGCGTATTCGGCGAGGTAGATCGCGGAAGATAGGCCTAAAGGAACCGCGACGGACATAGCGATCGCTGTGGTTAAAAATGTCCCGTTAATCAGCGGCCAGATGCCGAAATGAGGGGTGGCGAACAGTGGAGTCCAACGGGTATCGAGAAAGAATTGGGCGAAAGATACCTCTTGAAAAAATCCCCAGGTTTCACTAAAAATAATCGCCACGATGCCGATTGTCGTCGCCACGGAAACGAAAGCGCAAGCGAAGAGAATCAGCGCGATTATCTTCTCTTGAATATCGTCGCCGGGGTGCTTGAGGAGTGAATTATCTCCCGCGAAAAAAGAATTATCGAAAGAACTCGGGGTTAAGGTCATGGTTTGACAAAATTCCTTTTTTAGATAAAGTTCGTGATCGGTTCTCCCGGTTTAGCTTTGCCGAATTTCGATCCCGTTTCCCCGCGCTCGAATTTCCGCAGGGTTTTGACGTAGGCCTCATCAGGTAAAGCGACGTAACCCACGCCATCGACCCATTTCCATGAATTTTCTAAATAGAAGCGCACGAATTTTTCCAGGGATGGATTCGTTTTTAAATTATTCTTGTTGACGTAGATAAACAGGGGACGGGAAAGGGGATTATAGACATTGCGGAGAACGTTATCGAGGGGAACCGGTTTGACGCATTTTCCTTCATTGTTTTCGATCGCCACCAAGTTCAATCGATCTTGGTTCTGCATATAGAAAGAGATGCCTAAATACGCAAGCGCGGATGGATTGCCGATCACCCCCTGTACGAGGGCGTTTTGATTGCGGTTCGGGGTAAAATCGGTACGGCTATTTCTCCGTTTTCCCGTAATCGCTTGGGTGAAATAATCGAAGGTTCCCGTATCGGAAGGCGGCGCAAAAAGTAATAATCTCTCGTCGGGAAATTTGGGATTAATCTGTTTCCAACTGGTAATCCTACCCTCCGCTTTCGTGTTCCACATTTTATCGAGTTCTTTAATCGTTAAACACTTGGCGAATTGATTTTTTTTATTGACGATCACCGCCAATCCGTCGATCGCCATCGGTAATTCCAGAAATTCCACGCCGTTTTCCCGACATTTCTCGATCTCTTCTTTCCGGATCACCCGCGATGCCCCGGCGATGTCGAGATTTCCGGCGCAGAACTTACTAAAACCGCCCCCGGTTCCACTGGTGGCGACGCTTACCCGCGCTTCGGGATGGATTCTCTGATATTCTTCGGCAACGGCGAGGGAGAGGGCGAAACCCACCGCACCACCGTCGATCGAGACTGGCGCTTCTTTCTCGGCCGAGTCGGCCGGGCGACCGCAACCGGCGATCAAATTACTGGCCATCAGAAGGGAGATTAGGAAAAAATAATGAGAGAATTTCATAGATTAAGTAGTCGTGCAAAATAAATTTCCTAGTGAAGAAAGGCACTCATGCAAGAGACAAGAGGCAAGAGGTGGTTAGATATGTGTAATTAATTTTGCTTAGGTACTTAAAGCGGGAAAAATGTTAAGAAGCGGACTGGTTCTTAATTTGCTCGAAGATGCCTTTATCGGCGAGAAATTCTGTTTGGATCAACGTCCAGCCGCCGAGATCTTGGGCGTTGAAAAGAGTTTCGATCGGCGGGAATTGTAATCCTTCATCCTTGGCCACGAAGGGATTGACCGATCGATAGCCCAATTTGGCCAATTCCTGTTGTGCCGGTTCGGAATAGAGGAAATCCACAAAGGCCTCGGCCACCTCTCGCGTGCCGTGTTTATCGACATTTCTATCCACCACCGCAACGGGATTATCGATCGAGATATTGACCGGGGGGACTAAGTAACTGGTATCGGGTTGATTTCTTGCCGCTAGAATTACCTCGTTTTCGTAGGTGACTAAAACATCCCCCTTTCCTTCTTGGAAAAAGGCATTGCTGGCTTCCCGCGCGTCCCTGTCTAGGGTGGGAATCTTTTGATAGATCCGGCGGACAAAATCCCATGCCTGTTGCGGTTCGCCCCCCGTTTGCGTCACCGAACCCCAGAGGGCTAATAACTGCCAAATAGCGATCCCAGAAGTTTTCGGATCGGCGGATAGAACCGTAACGTCCTCTCTAGCCAGATCCGCCCAAGATTGAATCTTTTTCGGATTTCCCGCCCGCGTGACGATCGCCGCCACCGAGTGACTCACCACCCCCCGCCGCGGCACCCGATCTTCCCAACCGCGATTAATCAGGCCGGCTTGAGATATCCGCATCACGTCGAGGGGAAGGGCGAGATGTACCACGTCCGCCTCTTGTTTCCCGGCGATCACGTCATCGGCCTGGGCTAGGGAACCGCCGTAACTCCGCTGGAAAATGACTTTTTGGTTATGCTCTTTCCGCCATTTCTCGACGAATTTCGGGATAATCTGGTCGTGGGCGGCTTTCGTGACCGAGAAGGAAACGAGATTCAGTTTCACCTCCGGTTTCGAGCCGATCCCCCCGCAGGAGGCGAGGGCAAGACTTGCCAACAGTCCCACTAACAGGAAGGAAAGGAAGCTCCTCCCCGAAAGGGAACGAAAGCGACGAAACAGCGATCGAATTGACAACAGTGATACATTCATCGGGATTTTCTCGATAAGGTTGATCTAAACCAACTAATTTTTATTCTCTCTTCCTGAATTTTGACTCCCGTGGGAGCCGGAGATTGGCGTTTACGGGGGGTCTAATTTAGCCGATGGGAATCAACAGGCGATAGGAGCCGTTATCGAGAATAATCCGTAGGCCCAACCACATCAGCACAAAAGGGAAAAGCTTACTCGCATAACGGCTGAGGACAACTGCGATCCCCGGTTGGCGGGTTAGATTATAGGAGAGAAATAACCAAGTACAGACGATTAAATAGCAGATCGGGATGATTACGGCTAACTGCGCCACGGTACTATTGGCGAATAGGGGAATGTAGATACCGAGATTATTGCCGCCATTGGATATCGTGACCGCGGAGACTCGATAGGTTTGGCGATCTCTGAGGACTTGAGCGAGGGATAGTCTGCGGGAGGCGAACCCATGAAATTGGGCGTTTCTTAGCAAATTCACCTTGCGATCTGCGGTTTCCCTCTCGTTATCGCGATTTAAAGTCACTAAATTTCTCACACCGATGAGGAGCGGCAAGATTCCGAGAAGACCGATATAAATCGGCGGGATGATTAGGCCGAGTAGAAAACCCAGCAAGCTAACCGATACTAAGGCCGTAAACCCGACTAGCTCGCCGACGACGACGTGAACCGGGCGAAAGGTACGATTTACCTCGCTAAAGAAGCCAGTTAGATAAATATTGTCGTCGAAGGTGGTGGCTATGCCGGTGGCCACCGCGATTTTGACGATTTCGATCAACCAATCCATCCATACCACCTCGATCTCTCAAATGCGGGCGCAATTTAATTTTAAAACTATATCATTTTCAATACATTTATAAATGTAATTCACTACACAATCTAGGAGTCGTGGATTTCTATAGTATGTAGATAAAACTAATGGAACCTCTCCCGCTTGCCCTGAGCCAAGTCGAAGGGATCGAGTTGGGAAACCCTTCCCTCTTGTCTCCTTGCCCGACGATAAATCTTGTTTTCTGCGAGAAATCCCATGCTCCACCGTTCGATCAAGTGTCTCTGGAAACCGTGGCGAAATTGGCGGGGAGTTCGTCCCGCGGTGCTTTTTGTGACCAGCCTGGTCGGGAGCTTTCTCCTGGCTGGATTTTCCCACACGATCGCCGTCGGTCAAAATTCTCGATCCGATAACCCGATTCTGAACCTCGTCGATAGCTTTAAATTCCCCCGGAATACCACTCCCCGGCTATTGGAAACCGTGGGATTATTTATCGCCGGAATTCTCTTCTGTATCCTGATCGATCGCTGGTTCAAGCGCTCAACCCCCGACCCTATCACTCCCCTCGCCAAACAAGCGCGGCGGTTAGGAACCCTCAAGATCGGCTACCCTGAGGGCATGACCAATCTGGAAGTTCTCCGCGCCCAGGCCTTTCTGGAAAGACGCTTAAAACCCTTTGGGGTGACGGTAACGTGGACAAGTTTTCTGGCCGCTTCCTCTCTGATCGAGGCTTTGAGTAACGGAATGATCGACTTCTGCGGTGGTGGCGGTACGGCGAGTATTTTCTCCCAAGCGGCCGAACACGTCTTCGTCCGGGTAGCCAAGGAAAAATATACCGCCCCCAAAGGTCAGGCGATCCTCGTGCCGGAGGATTCGCCAATAGAGACGTTGGCGGATTTAAAAGGAAAAAGAATCGCCTTCGATCGGGGTTCGAGCGCCCATTACGTCCTCATCCGCGCCCTGATGAGAGTGAATCTAGAATTAAGCGATATCGAACCGGTGTATGCAACCCAACCGGAAGCACTGGTGCTTTTCCGTCGCGGTGAGATCGACGCTTGGGTGGTGTGGGTTCCCTACTCGCCCACGGAGACGCGCACCTATCCGGGAAGATCGTTGGCCGATTTGGAGAGCATCTTCGGGGAAAACGCCTCTCTAGAAGTGCCGACCTATTATTATGCGGTTCCCGAATTGGTGCGAGATTATCCCGATGTACTGAAGGTGATTTTAGAAGAGGTGAACGAGGTGGGGGCCTGGGCGAAACAACAGGAGTTAGAGGCGACGAGACGCTTGGCAGCCCACCACGAGATCGATCCGGCGATCGTGGCTAATCTCGAACAACGGGCCTCTGAACGTGCCATTATCCCGATCGATGATCGCTCTCTGACGGCCCTACAACACCAAGCTCATATCTTCCGAGACCTGAAGCTGATCCCCCATCGGGTCAATGTGCGCGACGGAACCTACACCCTACAGACGAAACAAAATTGGACATATTAATACTAAATCCGTTGAGTATAGGCTACATATCAGGATAGGCAAGAGGCACTCTTGCAAGAGGCAAAAGGAGGAATAACTAATCAGTTTTTAATAACAGGATTTAGGATTACTGTTTACTGTTTACTGTTCACTGAAAATACTCCCCACACCCTGCCCCCAGGAAAAACTTTTTCCACATACCCTAACTAACTCAACGCTTCAAAATAATCGCAAATTTGATGATGTCGCTGGGATTGACGCAGTTTTTGCAACGCTTTCGACTCAATTTGTCGTACCCTTTCCCGGGATAATTCCAAAGTGCGACCGATATCAGCCAAAGAATGGGATTTACCATCGAGAAAACCATAGCGCAATTCAATCACTTCTCGTTCACGAGCGGTTAAATCTGCCAATAATTCTCTCATATCTCTTTGCAAAGATTCATAGACAAGATGATTTTCTGAAGACAGTGCTTCGGTTTCCAAAAGGTCTAATAATTCCGTATCTTTTTCCTTACCTACTTTTATTTCTAAGGAAACCGAACGCGGCACTTTCATCAACAATTCCCGCACAGCTTCAGGAGTCAGAGCTAACTCTTGGGCAATTTCCTCTACGGTCGCAGTGCGACCGCGCATTTGCGAGATTTTCGTTTGTGCCTTCTTAATTCTGTTGAGTTTTTCGGTAATATGAACCGGTAAGCGAATAATCCGGCTTTGAGTTGCGATCGCTCTCGTCATTCCTTGACGGATCCACCAGTAGGCATAGGTACTAAAACGATAGCCTTTGCTGGGATCAAATTTCTTGACGGCCCGTTCTAAACCCAGGGTTCCCTCTTGAATCAAATCCAATAATTCTAAACCGCGATTCTGATATTTTTTGGCCACCGACACCACTAGACGTAAATTGGCCTTGATCATCTGTTCTTTGGCACGGGTACCAAGGGTAATAATTTCTTCTAATTTCCCCACTTCTAAGCCCGCTAGGTGCGCCCAACGCTGTTTTCCTGCTTTTAAAGCATTTTTTAACTCAGACACGGTGATTTGGGCGGTTTTTGCCCAACGTTCTAGGGAGGGACGATGGGCTGATCGAGCGGTTAGCCGATCGCAAATCTCAATTAACTTGACAAATTGCTGTACTTGTGCATCACCTTGTTTAACGGCGGCGGCGCGTAATTTCAGTAAAGACAGATGACGCTGCACCCGTTGCGCTTGTTCAACTTCCTCCTCCTGTTTGAGTAGAGGCACTCTGCCAATGTCTTGTAGATATAAACGTACTAAATCAGTAGTTGTCCCTTTGCTGTAGCTTTTTTCAGGACTAGATACTAAATCATCTTCTAAATCACTGCCGAGAAAATCTTCATCTAGGTCGATCGAGTTTTCCTTCAATTTTAGGACAGAAAAAGAGGGAGAGATGAATTCAGTTTCGAGCGTCGAGGGATTAATTGCAGACATGGCGGCTTCTCTACGGGCGACTGTGATAGGAATTAGAAACTTCTAAATCGTTCACCTTAGTCATAGCTTTCCCACTTGAGCGAGGAAATGATGCAGTCGGGAAAATTTTTTTCTCAAAAGTATTGATCTTTAAACCTAGAAGTTACACCAAGTCTGGGGTTTACCTTCTTAGTCCAACTTCTCGAATTAATGATTGATTTAGAAGTAATTTCCCCTACAGCCCTATTCCTATCTATTCCTGATTTTCCAGATAATTACTGATCTGTTGCAGTTTAGCCAGAGCTTTTCCCGACTGTAAACATTTTTGTGCTTGTTGGAAACCCGTGGGTAGATCTGGGGCAATTCCACAGCGCCAAAGATAAAAACCACCGTTAAAAATTGCCGCATCGGTTAATTCATTATGTTCTCCAGCTAATAAACCCTTTAATTTAGCGGTGAGCATCTCTAAAGATTCGAGGGGATAATCCGAAGGACAGAAGCCATAATCGCGAGGATTTAAGAAAAATCGCTGAAAGGAAGGGGGATCGGTGGGATTTCCCAGACCGATAATCGCCGTCCGATTACAGGCTAAATCACAACTCCCCTCTAATCCTTTCACGGTGGTGAAGTGAGAGATATTTCTCAGGGCAAAAGTTTCGCGAAAACGATCTTCGGTGGGGGGGTGAACAAAACCCGATATTTGATGAATATTACCGACAAAAGGCGACCAGATTAACTCTACCGTGGCCATGGGGGGACGTTTACCGATTTGCTCCCGATAGGTAACAAAATTCTGTACTAGGGGAAAATGGCGCGGAATATAGAAAAAAGTCAATCCTGTGGTGATTAAACAGTCTTTCACTGCTGCTAAGGATAATTGACTAAAATCTGCTCCTAATTGCTGCCAGATTTCCCTGAGGGAAATACCGTATTTAGTCGGCATTCGATCGCCCCCGTGCAGGACTACGGGAACCCCTGCCGCCGCTAGGATTAAAGTAGTGATCGGAGTAACCGGGGCAGTGCGAGAACGTCCATCGTAGGGATTGCCAAAAATAGTGATCGGATGCTGAAAAGAGGCTGATTCTAGGGTTATTTGCGGGCCAAGCTCGGCGTAGGCATCAAGCATTCCCGCTAACTCATCGCTGGTGGGGCGTTTAATGCGATGGGCAATCATAAAAGCACCGATTTGAGCAGGAGTTGCTTCTTGGGTTAACATCATCTTGGTGGCCATCGCCGCTTCAGGACGGGTTAGATTTTTGCCCGTATGGGTGCCACTACCGATCGCTTTTAATAATTCTCGAAAAGTATCGCTCATCTCAAGGAAGAAAATAAAGAGTAAATAGGATTGATTGGGATTTTTAAGGCTGGACAGGGGGATTTTCTCAGCTTTTAACCACACTTTGCTTCATTTGCCGCACTAATTGACAAAAATGAGCGATCGGTGGTATCTGTAGGCGATCGCTGGTGGTGACAAGGACTACCTGACGGGTGAGACGATGACTAAATTTACCATTATTAAGATGGGGATTTTCGCCACTAGGGGAAGCAAGAGCTTGCCCTGAGCCAAGTCGAAGGGGACGAATGGCGAGGGTAGCATCGCTACGAGCCTCCATCAGGGCAGATTGGGGCAGAAGAGCGATAATATTACCCTGACGCACCACACCGCGAAAAGCATCGAGAGTGTTTAATTCCATGACAGTTTTCAGGTGGGCATCCTGACGGGAAAACCATTCTTGTACTAATCTTTGCATTCCGTAGCCATCTTTGAAAACCACTTGCGGATAGGGGATTAATTCTGACCATGGCACTTCTTTGTATTGGGTGAGGGGATGATTAGCGGCCATGAGAATTTCGATCGCTTCTTCATATAATATTTCTACCACCATCTCCGGGCTAGAGGTGAGAAAACGATTATTCATTACCAAGGCCACATCTACTAAACCATCCCGCAAGACTTTTAAAGCGCGATCGCTGCCTAGGGCTGTCACTCTTAACTGAACTTCTGGGTATTCAGCACAAAATTTCGGCAAAATCGGCGGTAAATAATGGGCGCACACGGAATGAATCGCCGCCACGCACAATTCTGGCTGTTTTCCTGCCTGTAGGTCGGTGATTTCCTCGTGAACATTCGTCCATTCTTGACAAATCCGTTTCGCCCGGGGCAGTAATTTCTCCCCGGCAATGGTTAACTTCGCTTGGGCGGTACGATGGAAAAGAGGTAAGCCCAAATCGGTTTCTAGGGATTGAATCTGGCGGCTGATAGTCGATTGGGTGACTCCACACTGGCGCGCTGCTTGACCGAAATTGCCCGTATCGGCTACGGCTAAAAAGGCTTGCAATTGCTCAATCCGCATTCTTTCTCGTTTTAATTACATTCCCTCATGACTTTATGACAATAACGAATTTTATTCTGACTTTTGGTAGAAATTGCTACCGTTTTCTCAGTTATCAGTTATTTTAGCGGTCAGCCTTGAACTACTTCTCGCTCACAATCGGGCTGTTGAACTGGGGAGCATCTCATTTATGCAAGTGAGTAATTATACTCATCCCTAGAACTTGTTTCTAGCAAGGCTTTCAAAATAGCTTGACATAAAAACCTGATTTAGAGGTTACAAAGGTGAGATGCTCCCGTTGAACTGTAGTTGCTCAAAAATGATAAGATAGATGCAATAAACCAGATTGAGTCTGAGGAAAAATCAAAAAGGCAATTTATTCAGACTAAAGCCAAAATCAAAGATGGACAATTAATTATCGAGCAACCCCATCAAGATTTGCCAACAGACACAGAGGTTGAACTTGTTATTATTGTCCCCGATAAAAATAAACAAATTGAGTTTGAACAAGCGCGTACTAAGATGCAAGCTGCATTTAAAGAAGCAGGTATCAAAACTCAGGAACAGATTTGAGAGCTTATTCGTGAAGTTAAGCAAAAACTGTTTCAGTAGCGTTATGAATGAGGAGAATTTTTTTAGATACAAATCTCTACATTATTGGGCAATTAAAACCTCTTTCACCAGCAGAACAAATCCTTAAATGGTTAGGATATAGCGTTTCCTAAGCTAGTGAGGTACACCTATTTTTCTTCCCTTTTGCCTTTTGCCTCTTGCCTAAAACCCATAACTTTTGTACCTCAGCAGACTGAAAAACGCTATATTATACTCCCAATAATCAACCTTCAATAAAACACAACTATTATCTTTAAGTTGATAGATAACAGGATAGCCGCTACTTTTGCCCTTGTGAATATCGCTGTTTTTGAGGCGAACTTTAAAGACAGTGTAACCTGTTTCTGGGATTTGATCGCCGATGAACTTGCCTATCTAAAGGTGATCAGTTAGAGATTATAGGTCAGTACAAATGCTAAGATAGCGTTGGGCGAGGATGGGAAATCGGTCTTTGAATTGATCACAGAAAAGGAGTTTAAAGGATGAAAATGACTTATCTGGAAGCCACGGCCAAATTTTACAGCGAAGTAGCCCAAACTCCCGAAGTGGGGCTATGTTGTGTCCAGGGCAGTCCCTTGCAACTGCCGGGGTTAAAAATCCCCGCCATTATGCAGGAGATGAACTATGGTTGTGGCACGACGGTGCAGGTTAATGAATTGGGCAATTCTCCCAGGGTTTTGTATGTGGGTGTGGGTGGTGGTTTAGAAGCACTGCAATTCGCCTATTTTTCCCGTCGTCCGGGGGGAGTCATTGCGGTGGATCCAGTGCCAGAAATGCGTTGGGCAGCCCAAAGAAATCTCGGCGAAGCACTGCCGGAAAATCCCTGGTTTAGTCTCGATTTTGTGGAAATTAAAGATGGTTCTGCTTTTGCATTGCCGGTGGAGGATGCCTCCGTCGATGTGGTGGCGCAGAATTGTCTTTTTAATATCTTTAAACCAGCCGATTTACAGTTAGCTTTACGCGAAGCTTTTCGCGTCTTAAAACCGGGAGGACGTTTACTGATGAGTGATCCGATCGCCCCTCGTCCAATTCCCGAACATTTGCAAGAAGATCAGCGTTTAAGGGCTATGTGTCTATCGGGGGCCTTGACCTACGAGGATTATATTCAACAGTTGATTGCTGCTGGTTTTGGTCAGGTAGAAATTCGGGCCCGTCGTCCCTATCGTTTACTGGACTGTCAGAGTTATAATTTAGCCGAGCCGCTCCTATTAGAAAGTTTGGATTCCGTTGCTTTTAAAGTAGCTATTCCCGAAGATGGGGCCTGTATTTTTACCGGCAAAACTGCTATTTATACCGGTACAAAGGCAATTTTCGATGATGGTGCTGGGCATATTTTAGCCAAAGGATTACCAGTGGCCGTCTGTGATAAAACTGCGAGCAACTTAGCTCGTTTCTCTCCCCAAGATATCCTCATCACCGAGTCCACTTGGCACTATAATGGGGGCGGTTGCTGTTAAAAAAGCACGGTCGAGGCAAGTTCGATCCCTCAGTTATCAGTTATCAGTTATCAGTTATCAGTTACCAGTTACCAGTTTTCAGTTTTCAGTTACCAGTTATCAGTTATCAGATGTGAGTTTTCAGTTCACTGATTACTGTTTACTGTGGACTGATCACTGAAAAAAACTAGCCCTGCACTACCTGTTTAAGGGTGGTAAAGGTTTCTAGGTTGATTAACCCCCGGCGCTGGCCTTTTTGGTTGGAAATGCCCAAAAATACCGATTCTCCCTGTTTGGGATTGCGATCAAATCGGGGTGAAGAATTGATATAAACTAAAGCACTATCGGACTCCATGGCGAATTGACGACTTTCTCGATAGGATTCGGTGACAATACAATCCGCATGACCGCTACTATACTTATTAATCCAAGCGATCGCATCAGTGAGGGTATCCACTAACCTAAAGGCCAGGGTTTTTTCTAAATAGGGTCTTTGCCAATCATTATCGGTAGCAATGGTTAAATGTTCCGGAAAATCCGCCGCTAATCGGGTATCTCCCCGCAATTTAAAGCCTTTTTCCTGCAAACTTTTAAACAAACGACTTAAAGTCGAAGAATTCTGATGGGGACTAATTAAAACTTTTTCGATCGCATTAACCGGATCGGGTATACTGCCATGACTATCGATAATTACCTGACGGGCTAACTCCAAATCGCCACTAGGAGACCAATACAAATAACAGTTTCCCATCGCCGCGCGCAAAACGGGAACCGTGGCCAATTGACTTACCCGACCGATTAAACTAGGGCGACCGTAGGGAATAATCAAATTAACATAATTTTCCTGGGTCAGCAACTCCTCTAGGGAGGGACTAGAATCACAGGGCAAACCACTCACACAATCCACGGGTAAACCCACATCTTCCAATGCTTCTTGGATGATTTCCGTAATCACCCCATCGGAATGACTAGAGGCATTGGAACCGCGAATAATCAAACTATTGCCACTTTTTAGGGAAAATCCCGCCGCTACCATTGCTAATTCGGGAAAACCTTCATAGACGAAGGCAATCACTCCTAAAGGCATCCTTTGGCAATAGGTTTGGGAAGGATTCAGTTGATAGGCAGCGTTAATTACCTGTTGCAGCGGATCCGATGCTTCCGCTAGTTGTTGCAATACCTCCACCGTCGTCTCTAAACGTTCGGGAGTTAACCGTAACCAGCGAATCATTTGTTCTGAGACGGCCATCTCTCGACTGACTTCTAAATCGAGGGTATTGGCTTCTAAAATGCGATCAAAGCCAGTTTTAATGCCCTTAGCGATCGCAATTACTCCGCGATTTCTTTCGTTGCCATTAAATTGACCTAGAGCCAGAAAAGCATTGTATGCTTGCTTAAAGATCGTCAGGGGGGGGGTGGAGGAACTTTCGATCATAGATTCTTGTCTAGCGTCGATAGGCTAACCAAAAGATGAATGCGGGCAAAATAACTAATAGCATAACTAGAATTGCCCCAAAAATCACGCTTACCCCCGCTTGCCCTGAGCCAAGTCGAAGGGGCGGTGATTTCAAAATTAAGGGTAGCCACACGATCGATAATAACAGAATTATCCCCATCATTAGGGGTAATACCTCTTGCCCAAGCCGCTGATTGGTACTCACCCAACGAAATCCCGTCCAGCGCCAAGTGCGTTTATAGGGATAGTGGGGGGCTAATTGTTCGATAATTTGGCCGTTTTCCTGTACCACAAATATCTGTTGACAGCGATCGCATCCAAAGGCATCGGTCAATAAAATCGGGCATAATGTCCCTTTCCGACGACAGGGACAGGGATAGTCTTGGTGTTGGTCGATTTTGGTATATTTATGCGGTCGCACAAGCTAATTTTTTGTTTATAAACGGTTGTTTTTAGTCGCTCGTGAGCAATAGCTCAGGGATTCAATGGTTGCCCAAAATCCTGAAACCTGTTTCTCACGGGTAATTCCTATCTTAAGGGATACCTCTAAATTATTCATCCCAATTTTAAAATCTATTTCAAGATTTTTTCAAGCGGGCAACGCGATTCGAACGCGCGACATTCACCTTGGCAAGGTGACGCTCTACCACTGAGCTATGCCCGCAAGCCGTTTTTTTACACTTCCCTAAGTATGCCAAATCTCAGAGCATTTGTCAAGTAGTTTGCAGCATTTTTTGACAATGATTCATCTTCTGGCAAATCCCCCAAACCGGTAATAGCTTCGAGAACCACTTCTATCTTAGCCTGTAGTCGGTTGAACTGATGTTCCAAGCGATCAAAGCGCTTGTCAATGGCGGCGAATTTTTCAGCGATATGGCGTTCCATAGCGTCAAAAGCTTCCGTAATCCGCCCCTCTGGTTCTAAATCTAATTCCAGAGTCTTGATTCTCTCGACAGCGTTGACTAATTGCCGTCTCAGTTGGTTAATATATTTGTTCTGTTGGGCTTCGCTCATCAGTGGAACTCCTGGAGAGTGGGGATAACTAAAACCCTAAATACTGGGGGAATTTTCTTAGCCTTCTATCAGTGCCTGTTGGGGATTATTTTGCAATAATCCTAGGGGTTTATCTTCATCCCGGGGGCGCAATTGACGCATGAGACTAGCCATTTCTAGGGCAGATAGGCCATAATTCCAGCCCAAATTACTTTTAATACCGGCCCGTTCGAGGGCCTGTTGTAGGGTATCAGTGGTGAGAATACCGAAGACAACGGGAACACCTGTCTGAAAAGCGGCCGCAGCGATACCCTTAGCGGCCTCGGCGGCAACGTAATCAAAATGGGGCGTTTGGCCGCGAATAATTGCCCCTAGACAAATAACGGCATCGTAACGGTGGGAAAGGGCGACTTGACGGGCTACCATTGGCACTTCAAAGCTACCCGGTACCCAGATATAATCCACTTGAGTGCCATCGGGATTAATATCAACCCCGTGACGCTTGAGACAGTCTTGACAGCCTGATAACAGTTTATCAGTGACGAGATCATTAAAACGACCAATCACGATCGCAAAGCGCCAAGAGGATATATCCTCGGTAAAATTTCCCTCAAAAACAGTCATAGATAGAAGGGGATAGGGGTTGGGGAGTGGGGAGTGGGGGAGAAGGGAGTGGGGAGAGGGGGAGAGGGGAGAATCAATAAAAATAGTCTCCTGTCTCGGAGTCTCCCGTCTCCTGATCAAGACTAAATCACTAAAAAGTTTAAAATAGCGACGGCAACGACTAAAATCGCCCAAATTGCCGAACCCACATAGAGAAGGGGTTTCGATTGGTCCCAGTTTTGGGGGGAAGCATAGGCAACGGGGACACCAATCACCATTAGCAAGGAAAATAAAACTAGGGCAATGAGAAAAAATTGAAAGACAATAGACATGATTGGGTTCTCCTAAAACACTTGATATTAGATAATTCTCCCTGATATAGTACCCTACCAAATTTTGTTACTTAATGGAAATGTAGGGGAGTAGGAAGAAAAAAACTGATTACTGATTACCGAAAAACCCTCAACCCCTAAAACCCCAAAAAAAACTATGGATTTAATTTTATGTCATCAAACGGCGGATTTTGACGCTTTGGGGGCAGCGGTGGGTTTATCGTTGCTGAAAGCGGGTAGTCGCATTGTGTTAACGGGGGGAGCGCACCCAACAGTAAGGGAATTTTTGGCCCTGCATCGGGATGAATTCGCTTTAATTGAACTGCGTAGTGTCAATCCAGACCGTATTCGCTCTTTAATTGTCGTTGATAATCAGTGGCGGGAGCGTCTGGGAAAAGCCTCCCAGTGGCTAGATTTAGGGCATTTACAGGCGATCGAATTGTATGATCATCATTTAGATAGTGAAAGTGATATTCATGCCTCTAGCGTCCATTTAGAGGCAGTGGGAGCTACCACGACTTTAATTGTCGAAGCTTTACAAAAAGCCCATATTCAACCAAACTCGATGGCAGCGACGGTAATGGCGCTCGGTATTCACGTTGACACGGGTTCCCTGACTTTTGCCGGTAGTACCCCCAGGGATGCCTATGCTTTGGCCTGGTTAATGACCTATGGTGCTAACATTAAAACGATCGCCCAATACTGTCAACCGAGTTTTTCCCCCCGCTTACAGGAGTTATTTAGCCTTGCTTGGGAAAATCTGGAGATTAAAACGATCCATGGCCGTAAAATCGCCCATGTTCTTCTCCATACTGCCGATTTTATCCCCGGTTTGTCTAGTGTGGCCGAGCGCCTACTGGAATTATCCGATAGTGATGCGCTACTTTTCGGCCATAGTTATAGTAAAAACGAGGAAGATAATTCCCGACAGCGTTTAACTGTGATTGGTCGCTCTAGGATCGATGGGGTGAATCTATATCAGCTTTTTTCCCCCTATAACGGCGGTGGTCATGCTCAGGCCGCTTCGGTGAGTTTTCGCGATGTTCAGCCAGTTCAACAGTTAAATCAACTACTGGGGGACTTAATTGCTCAAATTCCTCCTCCTCCCACCGCTAGGGATTTAATGTCTTCTCCGGTGCGGACAATTCGTCCCGATACTTCCATATCTCAAGCCGAGCGCATCCTTTTTCGTTACGGCCATTCGGGGTTATCAGTGGTAGATGAGCAGGATCGCTTAGTTGGGGTGATTTCTCGTCGTGACCTCGATTTAGCTCTCCATCACGGCTTTTCTCACTCTCCCGTGAAGGGATACATGACTTGTAATCCGAAAACTATTACCCCGGACACTTCTCTTCAGGAAATCGAGTCGCTGATGGTAACGTATGATTTGGGGCGTTTACCTGTACTAGAAAACGGGCAGTTAGTCGGTATCGTCACTCGTACAGATGTATTAAGACAGATTCATCAAAATGAGCGGGTGCGTTTTGAAGGGGTTGCTTTGGTTTCCTGTCTTTTACCGACGATTAAAGAGCGTTTAGAGCCGGTTTTATGGTCATTCCTGCAAGCTGCCGCCGCTGCCGCTCAAAAACGCGGTTGGCATCTCTATCTGGTTGGGGGTGCGGTGCGCGATTTATTGTTAGCGGCAGAAAGGGATACTTTATTGTTACAGGATATCGATTTAGTGGTGGATGGCTGCCATCGCGCCGCCGGTGTGGGTGCAGGGGTGGAGTTGGCTAATTGTTTACAGGAAATTTATCCGGGGGCCCGGTTATCGATTCACGGGGAATTTCAGACGGCGGCTTTGTTATGGCACAAAGATGAGCGTTTTGGCTCGTTATGGGTGGATATCGCCACGGCACGCACGGAATTCTATCCCTATCCTGCCAGCAATCCCCAAGTGGAGGCTAGTTCGATTCGACAGGATTTGTATAGAAGGGATTTTACGATTAATGCTCTGGCAATTCGCCTAACTTCGCCGAAAGAGGGGGAATTACTCGACTTTTTTGGCGGTATGTTGGATTTACGCGCCCAACAAATCCGGGTTTTACACGCTAATAGTTTTATCGAGGATCCGACGCGCATCTATCGAGCGGTGCGTTTTGCCACTCGGTTAGGATTTGTTATTGAACCCTTGACAGAAAGCTATATTAGGTATGCGATCGAAAGTGGAGTTTATGATCGCTCACGGCAACAAAATCAGAATGCACCTGCTTTACAGTCCCGTTTAAAAGCGGAGTTGAATTATATTTTAGAGGCGGATTACTGGGAAAGTGCCTTAGAAAAGTTGGCTGAGTTGGGGGCTTTGCACTGTTTACACGGGGATTTAAGTTTAAATCAGGCTTTATGGCGACAATTGCGCTCTCTCAGTCGTTGGTTAGATTGTTTAAGTCTGGAATTGCCGGTGAATGCCTGGTTAATGCGGTTGGAATTATTAATCGCTTCTCTGGCTGTGGGGGAAAGAATAGCGATCGCTAATAATTTACAATTGCCCAAAGATAGTGTGGAGCGTTTACAAAAACTAGAAGTTATGGAAAGGGAGATTAGCAATAATTTTGCTTATGCTCGACCCGTTAGTCAAATTGTCAGCTTTTTCAATGGTTATAAGGTTCCTAGTTTGTTACTGGTGGCGATGCGGAGTCAGACTAGGATGCGGGCTTTAATCTGGCAATATTTAACTAAATGGTCGCAGATCGAGGCTCCTATCGACGGCAATGACCTAAAAGCTTTGGGTTATCAACCGGGTCCCCAGTTTAAATCGTTACTTGCGGCAGTCTTGGGGGCAACTTTAGATGGAATAGTCAGCAATAAAAGCGAGGCTATGGCTTTTATTGCTAGATTAACTCGGGCTTGCTGAATAAATCTAAAAACCTTATTGGGTAAGACTTTTAGACTTTTTGTCAATCAAAAAGTACCAGTTGTGGGAGAGATAGGGGGAAAATTCTGGGACTTTTTCTCTGAAAATTAGGTAATTGACCAGATGAGAATCGGTAAAACCCTACACCCCACACCCCACACCCTACACCCTGTCCCCACGAAAAACTTTTTGCCGCAGACCCTAACTAAGTCAGCAGATTAGGTATCGGCTGCCCCTTCATTTTCCGAAGATTGTCTTTGATCGCTGGAATAACCGCCTCTACCTCCTCTGGTGGTGGTACGATTAGAGGCGGCCCGGAATTGACGAGCGTAGGCGCGGTTGCGTTCCGCTTTTTCTTTTTTCAAATTACGACGTTTGGCCACAAGAATCTCCTTGGGATATTAGATAGACAAGCGGGGAAACGAGCGCTCGCTCCCCCTATTGACATTGACACTCTCCGCCCTAAAAGTGCGGAGATTCTTGGGCTGAATCCTGCCTCCACTAGCAACGCTAATTTTGGTCTTACGGTTTCATGTCTAGTCCGACTACACCGATAAGGCAAGCACTCTTATGGACTACTCCCCAAGCGTAAATTTCTGTGTGTCCCACAGTATTTAATTGTTTTGCGTTCTTACAGTTTGGACTTAATTGAACACCATTGACTGTTAGAAATTTTGAGATCACGGAGTAGGACGTTTAACCTGTTTCCTCACGTTCTCACGCTCGGAACCACCGACAAACATTCTCGCACAAAGCCGTCCTAAAAGGACGGGGTTTTCAACCCAAATTTCCGATAACCTAGAATGGTTACGGTCGGGGATTAGTAGCGACGCTCCCGATTGCGATCGCCGCCAGCACCGAAGGAAGATCTGGGTTCTTTTTCACGAGCTTGATTGACTTTTAATTCTCGTCCCATCCATTGAGCGCCGTCAAGAGCGGCAATAGCGGCCGATTCTTGCTCTGGGGTTTCCATTTCCACGAAAGCGAACCCGCGTTTTCTTTTCGTTTCCCGATCCATGGGGAGGTGAACGCGCTTGATTTTACCATATTCGGTAAAAACCTCCACTACGTCTTCTTGGTCAACCTCGAAGGGGAGATTACCAACATAAATTGACATAAAACCTATCCTTGCACAGATAAAAACAACAGATTTGTAGAGAACGAAGATTTCGGGAACTAGCTGAACCAATACTAAACAGAAACGCTTTGACCATTAATACTGACAACGAGCCGCAGTGCCGACTTTTATTCTCGACTCCCATCCTAGCACATAGCTATTAGCTTTGATCGATGCTGCCGCTCCCGCCACCGGAGCAGATAAACTAGACTAGAATGCTGCCCTATAAAATGCCCTAATTATGAGTTTATCCCCCCATCCGATCGAAACTGCCCTAAAAACCCTGGCAGCGAAAGCGGAAAATTCCATCGAACAAACAACAACCCTAGAAGACTTAGAACAGCTAAGGGTGAATTATATCGGTAAGAAAGGAGAATTATCGCAGATTTTACGCGAAATGGGCAAATTAACCCCCGAAGAGAGACCGCGATTAGGTGCGATCGCTAATGAGGTCAAAGAATTAGTACAATCGCTGCTGGAATCCCAGCGAGAAAGTCTCCAGAATGCCCAAATTAAGGCGAAATTAGCGGCGGAAACCCTCGATGTCACCCTACCTGCTCTGAGCCGTCCTTTAGGGCGAATTCACCCCTTAAATAGCACAGTTGATCGCATGATCGATATTTTCGTCGGTCTGGGTTACACCATCGCCACTGGGCCGCAGGTAGAAACCGATTATTATAATTTTGAGGCTTTAAATATCCCTGCTGACCATCCAGCCCGGGATATGCAGGATACTTTTTTCTTGAGGGATGGTCGTTTATTGCGGACCCATACCTCTCCGGTGCAGATTCGCTACATGGAAAGTCACGAACCCCCGATTCGGATTGTGGCCCCGGGCCGTGTTTATCGTCGCGATACCGTGGATGCAACCCATTCTGCGGTTTTCCATCAAGTGGAATTATTAGCGGTGGACCGGGGATTAACCTTTACGGATTTGAAAGGAACAATTAAAGAATTTCTTAAGCAAATGTTTGGGGCTGATTTACCGGTTAAATTCCGCGCTTCCTACTTCCCTTTTACCGAACCCTCGGCCGAGGTAGATGTGCAGTGGAAAGGCAAATGGTTGGAGGTGATGGGCTGTGGTATGGTGGATCCCAATGTCTTAAAAGCAGTCGGTTATGACCCCCAAATCTATACGGGTTTTGCTGCCGGTTTTGGTGTGGAAAGATTTGCTATGGTATTACATGAGATAGACGATATTCGCCGTTGTTATAATAGTGATATCCGCTTTCTCCGCCAATTTTAGGGGGATAAACCCGATGGTCATGAGTGAAGATTTAACCAAAAAAAGACTCCTATCCGTGGCTTGTCATGCCTCGATCTTTTTGAGTGCTACGCTGGTATCGGTGGGGATTCCCTTAGCTATTTATTTCATTTCTGATGATGGAACGGTGAAGGAAAACGCCAAAGAAGCTTTAAACTTTCACCTGAATATGTGGTTATACTACCTAATTGCCGGGATTCTAGTTTGGGTTTTAATCGGTTATTTGCTCTTACCGATTCTTGCTGTGGTGAATATTGTTCTCCCCATTCTTGCTATCCTGCAAGTCTGGAAAGATGCTTATAAGGTTTTCCGTTATCCTTTTATTTTCCGGGTTCTGTAATTAATTATCGGGGTTGAAACCGGTTCAACCCTTTTTTAGTCCTATTCCCACTAGAAAAATAGCCTCTGGAGTTTATGACTAAAATTGTCATCATCGGTGCGGGGATAGTGGGGGCCACCATTGCCTACGAATTAAGCGCCATCGAAGGATTAGAAATTACCCTCATCGATGAAAAAAAACCGGGACAAGGAGCAACCGGGGCAGCTTTAGGGATTTTAATGGGTATTATCAGCCATAAAACTAAAGGTAGAGCCTGGAAACTGCGGCAAGAAAGTTTAAAACGTTACGAAACCCTCCTTCCTGAGCTAGAATCCCTCACCGGACTGACTATTCCCTGTAACCGTGATGGTATTGTCCTACTGCGATCGAGTGCCGAAGACGAAGAAAATTGGCGCAAGTTAGCCCAAATCCGCCAAGAACAGGGATATTGTCTAGAAATCTGGGATAAAGAGACTTTGAAGCAAAAATGTCCCCAGGTGGCCAGCGATCATCTCCAGGGTGCTATCTATTCTCCCAGTGATCATCAAATTAACCCAGTCCTGCTCACGGAGGCTCTCGTCACTGCTGCGGCAAGAAGGGGGGTAAAATGTCAATTTGGGGTAAAAGTTGAAAATTTCGGGAAGACAGGGCTTCAAGGCTCTAATTTGAGGCAATGCACCCAGGTTTATAGTTCTAATGGTATAGAGGAAACCGACTTTTTGATTCTTTGTGCGGGAATCGGTTCCACTGCTTTAACCGAAACTCTTACCCATCCAGTGGATATCCGACCGGTTTTAGGGCAAGCTTTACAGATAAAATTGACGCAACCCCTAGAAAGTTCCGATTTTAAGCCGATTTTAACAGGAAATGACCTGCATATTCTGCCTTTGGCTGGATCGGAATACTGGATTGGGGCAACGGTGGAATTTATGGACGAAAAGGGCGAAATTATCGCCGATACTGCCCTATTAGAGCAAGTGTATCAACAGGCGATCGCTTTTTGTCCCTCTTTGGCTGCGGGTGCGATCGTGCGTACTTGGTCCGGTAAGCGACCGCGACCGGAGAAAAAATCCGCTCCCATCATCGAATATTTGCCCGGATACGATAACGTTATTCTGGCCACGGGACACTACCGTAACGGGGTTTTATTGGCCCCTGCTACCGCTAAAATGGTCAGGGAAATGTTAAGTGGTAAGTTAGGTTTTGCTGAAAAAGTTTGTTGATGGAGTTAGGAGTCAGGATTCGGCTTTTTTCTCCCCTCTCTACAATAATTACTCGCAGCCAGAAATACGTTGGGGACTATCATACTTTGTGCTTTTTGTCAAAAAAACTTTTTTTTTGCAATAAAACTACATAAAAAAAAGATCATCGTTGTGGGTGAAATTGACTGATTTACCCGTCTTAATTAGGATCACCTTCTAGGTGTGGCAACGGTTTCAACCACTGCTGCCCAAAAAAGCACAGAATACCCCATTATGAAATTCAGTAAAATCGCTGTTACCATAATAACATCGTTGTTAAATAAAAATCTTTCTCAATTAATTCTTAAGATTTTATAAATATTGCGGAATGTTAATTTAAATATTCTCAAGTGTTTGCAGTCAATAAATAATTTTTGCTTATCTTTGTCGGAAAATAGAACTCCTGCAACAATCCAACATCTACCATTGGGTTAGGAGTCAGTATTTAGGAGTCAGGATTCGGCTTTTTTCTCCCCTCTCCCTACTCCCTTCTCCCCCACTCCCTGCTATCGGCAGCCGATGACCCTATCCGACCAAGAAAGACAACAACTCTGTGACACTGCTCGGGAAGTGGCGAAACTTTCCTATTCTCCCTATTCCCGTTTTCGGGTGGGGGCGGCGGTCTTGACAGATAAAAAGATTTATGCTGGTACTAATGTAGAGAACGCTAGTTATGGCTTGAGTTTGTGTGCAGAAAGGGCAACTTTAGCGCAAATAATCGCGGCGGGCGATCGAGAAGTACGGGCGATCGCTATAGCCTGTATCGATGGGGTGGACAAGGATGATATTAGTCAGTTAACTCCCTGCGGAGCCTGTCGTCAATGGATGGCCGAATTAGCGCCGAAAGCAGAGATTATTATCTGTGGAACCCAGCAAAATTATCGTTTTAATCTCTCGGATTTACTGCCTTTTTCCTTTCGTTTTTAACTGTGGGCAATGGGGGGAGGAGCGAGCGTTTACTCATTTTGCGCTGATAGGAAATGCGATCGAGATAGGGTTGGCTGAATAAATCTAAAAACCTTGTTGGGTAAGACTTTTAGACTTTTTGGACATCAAAAAGTGCCAGCCATTGGAGGGATCGGGGGGAAAATTCCGGGACTTTTTCCCTGAAAATGGGTAAAACCCTACACCCCACACCCTACACCCGTTCGGACCTCGGCGTGAGCTTTTGTCGAACGCAAAAGCTCACGGCCGAAGCCCACACCCTGCCCCCACGAAAAACTTTTTGCCGCAAACCCTAAATATGGTAAGGCTACGGTAGCCGTACCACCTCACAACACAAGTCAAAATTGCTCTAATTGTGCTCAAAAAGTACCTAAATCACGCGATGTGCAACTAAAAACGACAGAATCAGGGTTCCAGAGGATACTTTATCTCTGCTAATTTCTGAAAGCCTTGTAAATCAAGACTAAAAATATAGTTGCACATCGCGTTAAATCTCTATCTACAAGAACATAGATTTGTCCCGATTGTGGCTATGTAGAAGATAGAGACATTAACGCCGCTATCAATATTCTGAAAAGAGGACTAAGTACGGTAGAGCATACCGAAACCCCCCCCTGGCGAATGTTGGATACGTCCTGCCAGATTAAGGAAACTCGGCGGAACCAAGAATCCCTCGCTTTTAGCGACGGGAGTGTCAATGTGCTAAACGCTTTTCAAATGAGCGAACCGTGAGTCCTGAAATTTTCTGGTTCTCATTAAGCCGAGATTTTGTGGCAACTTATTGAGAATGTAGTCTCTGAAACGCTCATAATTGCCTTCCATATTCTCAATAACTACGGCGGATTCAGGATTAGTCTGGTACATTCTCCACGCGGAAAAGCTTATCCAATAAGGAATTAGCTGTGCCAGACGAATAAAGCAACCGCCGTAATTGATTCTCAATTGCAATAAAATCCAGTATGATTTATTACGCTTCCAGGGCCGCTCACATCAGGAAGAAATCGCTGCTGACCAGGTTGGGGAAGACCGCGTTGGCCGACGCCACATCCGAGGGGAAGGCCGGATTGAAGCGGTTCAGGTTGGCGATCTGCGTGGCCGCGACAACGCCGGTGCCGTCGGGATCAAAGAACAGATCACCGTTGGAGAGGTTGTAGATGAAGCGTTGGTTCGCCGTAGTGGCCACCGTGGCCCCGGCCTCCGCCCGCAGCTGGGCCGCGGTGAGGGTGGAGCCGCTCAGGCCTGCGTAGACGATCTTGTCGAAGACCAGTTTGTCCACACCGGAGGTGAAGTCCCGCAGCTGATCCACCCCATTGAGGCCTGGGGCTTCGTTGAAGGTGAAGAGATCGTTTCCTCCACCCCCTGTGATGATGTCGTTCCCCTGGCCGCCGATGAGGGTGTCGTTACCAGCCTGTCCCTTCACCAGATCATTGCCGAGGCTGCCGCTGACAACGTCGTCGCCATTGCCGCCGTTGAGATCATCGGCGCCATCCTCACCGAAGAGGCTGTCGTTCCCCTCTCCGCCATACATATCGTCGTTGCCGGTGCCGCCATACATCTGATCTTTGCCGGCATCCCCACGCAACATATCAAAGCCGTTTTCACCGTAGATCGTGTCATCCCCTTCACCGCCATCGACAAAGTCATTGTCATCGCCGGCCCAGAAGGTGTCCGCGCCTGCATCGCCCCACATGCAGTCATCCCCACCCAAGCCCTTGAATTGATCGGCGCCGCTGGTGCCGCCAAAGAGCTCGCTGGCCTTGCCCTCCCCGTTGGGACTGAACACGCCGCGGGCATCAAGGTAGTTGCCACCATTGCCGACAAGCACGCCATTCACATAGCCAGCCCTGCCCACCAACCGTTGAGTTCCGGTGATATCAACCACCGTCTGAGTGGCCCCAAGCAATAAAGCTTCAGAAGAATAGGTGTTGAAGCTCTGCAGGGATCGCTCATAATCAGCATCATTCACCGCAAAGATCTTGTGGTAGAGATGCTTCACTCCCGTGGCGGCCATTACCATGTCGGCCACCGTCTTCCCCTTGATTTCCTCCACCAGATCCGTGGCAGCCAGCTTGCTCAGGTAGTAGGCCTCATCACCCCGCTGCAGTTGCTGCATCTGGTAGGCATAGATGAAATCATGGGTGGGGCCAAGCATACCGCCAGGGGTTTTGGCCTCTGCCAATCCACCCAGCCAGAGGGAGATCTTTTGGAAGTCCTGGTTGCCGCTGGGCGTGTTCACGGGCGCTGCGGGATTGAGGGCATCCGTGCTGCTGCCGCTGTAGAGCAGGCCCATGAAGGCGTCATCCCCCATGGCCAAATCCGCCGCAGCGGAGAGGGCGGCGGCGTAGGTGGCTGCCGCGCCGGGAGCCGGACTGGCTTGCAGTTGATTCCAATAGGAGAGATCGGCATTGCCCGAATAGCCGCTGAGGATGGCATCGCGGGCGTAGGCCATGATGAACGTCTTCAACGATTCGGGATGAAGCAGATGGGCTCCAAAATCCTTCCAGCTGATATAGGGCCGCAGGTTGGCCTCCAGGGCCGCCAGGTTGGCGTCAATGGCATTGTTGGCCTGCACCAACCCGGTGGTCCCATCTGGAGAGGTGCGCACGCCACGAAGGTAGGTTTGAATCTGGCGACGGGCCTCATTGAGGGGCGTGATGCCGGTATCCAGGCCGCGGGCGATGTTGAGGGCACCCAGATCCAAGGGGAGGCCTACCAGGGCGTTTTGAAGGGTGTTGGTGATGAATTCATCGGTGGCGTTGCCCACCTGCTGGCTCATCCCCGCGGCGATCTGCCCTGCCGTGTCGCGCGTGTAGAGCTGGGGGGCGAGAAAGGCCTGCAGCAGCGGGATGTCCATCTGCCCGCCGGGGTTAGCCAGGCCCGTTTGCTGGTTCACCGAGGTGAGGGCCACGGTTTCGGTGAGCTGGGAATGGCCGAAGCGAAAGGCGCTGGAGGCGAATTCCGCCAAGATGCTGGCATTGAAGCCGGCGTTGTTGTTGTTGCCCGCATTGGGACCGGCGAATGCACCCAGGTTGGGGGTAATGCGCCGCGCGTACTCCTGCAACACATGGTGTTGGTAGAAGTTTTCATTGGCCAGCTTGGCGATTTCAAACAGCTCTTGTCCGGAAAGGGCCTGGTTATTACCATTGTTTCCGGCATTTTGGGCGAGATTGGCCTGAATCTGAGACAGGATATTGTTGTGGGTTGTGACAAAGATCTCATGCATTGCCGTGAGACCAATATTTTCATTCAGGCGCCCATCTCCGCCCACAGCGTGTTGATTCAGCCGAGAGGGATCCTTCAGATCACCGTTGGCTTTGAAGGGATCGCTGCCAGCAGGCTGGGGAGAGCCTTTCCAGTCACTGGCCAGATCGATCAGAAACGCTGAACCGGCCTTGGCCAGCACCTGATTGGAGGTGACGGCCGCCGTATCAAAGACGTAGCTCTTCTGCCCCGACACCTTGTCGAGCACCACAAAGGCATAGCGCCCCGCATTGGGCTGGCCCTGGGGGATGATCTCCACCAGGGGCACAGACAGCACATCGCGATCGCGCAAAGTAAGGCCAATGCGCTCGGCATTCTTTTTCAGGTCAAACCAGCGGGCGGTGGAGTTTTGCGGATCGGTGAGCAGCCGGCCCGTGAGTTCGCCATTGCCCTTGTATTCCCGCATGAAAATGGCATGGCTCTCCACCGAGCCATAGACCTGGTTGAGATCAAGAAAGGCGGAGGTTTGGTTGATGCTCTCGCCATTGCGTGGGGTGAGCTTCAGCACGCTCTGGCTGCTGCCGTTGGTGGTGGTGGAGGCAACCACGCCGGTGAAGGCCGCCTTGCTGTTGATGGTGGCCACCACATCGTTGAGGGTGGCGCCCGCATTGATCACGATCAGCTGCTCATTGAGCACCAAGGTCCCCCCACTGGTGCCAGTGAAGCTGGTGCCGATGGCGGCGTTCTCATTGTCCACATCCCATTGGCTGGGGCGGCTGTAGCCCGCTAGGCCTAGCTCCGCCACCAGGGCATCGCGGCTGCCCTCGCCGATCTCCACCTGCACCGTGTTGGTGCGGGAGAGAGCCATGAAGTTGGTGGGCGAGCCAGGGTTGTAAAGGCTGTCTCCAGGGAGCAGGGGGATCAGCAGGCTGCCATCCTTGCCCTTGGCGAGAAAATCCATGCCGTGGTCGTTGTATTGGCCAAACAGGGCGAAAAAGCCTGAATTCGGCAGGGGATTTCCAGTATTGGAGCCATTCACCCCATTGCCACCGGTGAGAATGGTTTCATGGCGGGTGTTGTTTTTCTGGCTCACCCGCTTGCCAGCCTGGGTGCCGGCCTGGGTCCACTCCTTGGCGTAGGGATCATCCAACACCTGCAGCGCTGTCTTGCCGCTTTGATTGGAAACCAGATTGCTGATCAGCCTGGGGCTGGCATCGAAGATGTCGGGATTGCTGGGATTGGCATAGCCGCGAAGGCTGTAATCAAGCGTATAGTTTTGGTCGTAGACGACCGCTCCCGTCTGGAAGTTGATCGTGAAACCACCCGTGGCTTGCGTGAAGCTCTGGCTGGTGAGACGGCGAAACAGCGTGCCCGTCCCCCCAGCCATGAATTTCGGATCTGTGGTGGACAAGGGGTAGGGTGCCGTGGTGGGGGTGATGCCGCCACCCACCTGGTAACGCAATTGATCCGTGCCATCGACAAAGCGGATGCCACTGGTGGCCTTGGCACCCGTCACACCCGGATTGAAGCCAGGCAGAACGGCGAGACGGGGATCGTTGTTCCATTCCTTGTAGACGCGATATTGATAACGGAGAAAAAACAGATCGTCGATTGTGAACGTATCAATCACCGAATCGAAATTGGGATTTGGCATGATTTGGTAGTCTGCAATACTTTTCCTACATTCATTATGGCATACTGAGGTACAGCCGACATCCGTGTAACCCACATTCCGCATCCTCAACTGTCACATTGGCTGTCCCCGTCTAGAGACTTGAGTAAAAAGACTTAGCTGGTGAGGATTTTCTCTGCGTCCGCTAGGGGGGTCTTGAGACCCCTAATTATGAAAAAATAGGAATTGTTGGAAAACTTAGGCGAGTGGGCTGTTCGACCATGAATGGCCAATTCAAGTCTGAAAGTGAGGATATTATCAAAAAATATAAAGGGCAACAAGCTCCGGAAAGAGGATTTTCTTTTCTCAAAGACCCCAGCTTTTTTGCCGACAGTGTCTTTCTCAAATCTCCCCAGAGAATTGAGGTCCTGGCCAGGCTAAGGGGCTTGTGCCTGCTGGTTTATACTATTGGTCAAAGACAACTTCGTTTAAGTTTAAAACAGCAGGAGACGGGACTGAAAAATCCGTTGGGTAAGTTGACTGACCGACCGACGTTACGCTGGATATTTCAGGGCTTCCAAGGAATTCATCTCCGACCTATTCAAGACAATCAAAAGATTAGCAACTTAACGGACGAGAGGCGCAACATTTTGAGATTTTTCCCCAAACCTTGCCAGGAATATTATCTCTTATCTTGACCAGATGGATTGACTTCAAGGGGTGACAAAACAAAGCGAGCAACTCGAACATCTCCCGCTAGATGTTAAGTCTGATGGACCGGTCATTCTCAACAAGCACTGTTTATTGAGAATGACCGGGGGAACCCTGAAAATTTCGGCTTAGTTGGCGGCAGCTTGCCGCCAACTCACTCCTCTAGATAAGTATTTTGATACTAAATCCGTTGAGTATAGGCTACATATCAGGACAGGCAAAAAGCAACAGGCTTCGGCCGTGAGATCAGCGTTCGACAAAAGCGTTCGACAAAAGCTCACGCGGCTCGACTGAGCTCGCCGAACGTCCGAAGTCTCACGCCGAAGTCTCACGCCGAGGTCCGAACGGCAAAAGGCAAAGGGGAGAATAAATAATCAGTTTTTAATAACTGGATTTAGTATGACTCACGCCCCTTCCTCTTTTGAGACGTTGTGACACTTAGGGTGCGGAATGTGGGCTACAAGCTCGGCACAGTATTAGGCAGTGCCTTCGGTATTGCACTGAAAACGTCTAACTGATAACTGTTATTAGTCATTTCACTTTGGCACACTGGACAAATCTATATCTACATACCACAAATTCTTAAGATATTTTCCCATCGCTCTAGAGTGTATCAGATTTATTTGAAATGACTATATAGCGTTTTTCAGTCTGCTGAGGTACAAAAGTTATGGGTTTTAGGCAAAAGGCAAGAGGCAAAAGTCAAAAGGGAAGAAAAATATGTGTACCTCACTAGCTTATAGCGGTGTGCAGTCGTATTAGGTACAGTGTCACA
>NZ_JAPZSO010000168.1:0-3840 GCF_027531715.1 Microcystis sp. LE19-8.1F
CCTCGACTTGCGCTCGGTGAGCCTAGTCGAACCGAACGCTTGGGGAGATTTAAGCTCTATTTTGGTTGGTAGAAATACCTGCTAAGACAACTTGAGTCAGTGAACCAAGAATCCCTCGCTTTTAGCGACGGGAGTGTCAAATGAGGTGATTGGGTAGGAGGTGGGGATTTTTCAGTTATTAGTGAAAAGAAAACGGCAACTTCCTAATGAGATGGCTGTTAGGGATTGGGAAGAAAACCAAAAAGTTTGGCTGCCCCTCCTAAAATGGCAACTACCAAAGCGATTAGAATCCCTCGATTGGTAAATTCCTGATTAGCGACTCTTGCAGTTAATCCTTTAATTTCTGTGGTTAGTCGCTCATTTAAGGCTTTAATCTCCCCTTTTAACTCCGATTGTCCTATCTCTAGCTTGTTAACATCCCTTTGTAGAGAGTCTATTTTCCCCTCGATCCTTGTTAGAACAGCTTCTAGGGAATAAGTCACGGTTTCGTTAGACATGAGCTAAACTCCTATATTTTGCTATGTTGCGGTCTCGCGTAGCGAGCGCGTTGCGACCGCGCTATTTAGGGGTTGCCACCGAGGAGAGAAAATCTGATGCTGACGGTGATTATTGCCCCGATACCGGCACTAATTCCCCCAACAATCAGAGGTAAAATTAACCCCCGAAATCCCTGTAAGTCAGAAACAGACTTAACTAAAACAGATTGTTCATTTTCTACTTTTTCTAATCTTTTATCGATGCCCTCAATCTTAAAGCCTAAGGCTTTAATCTCCCCTTTTAACTCCGATTGTCCTATTTCTACTTTGGTTAATCGTTCATCGATTTTGTCGAATTTTTGATTGACATCCCTTTGTAGAGAGTCTATTTTCCCCTCGATCCTTGTTAGAACAGCTTCTAGGGAATAAGTCACGGTTTCGTTAGACATGGGCTAAACTCCTATATTTTGCTATGTTGCGGTCTCGCGTAGCGAGCCCGTTGCGACCGCCTAATCTTCTTTGGGCGCGATTGCTCCAGTGGGGACTAATTCTGATAATTCTCCAGGCTGCACTCAGTAGCGATCGCATTAAAATAATCACACAATCAATTAAAAGTATAATAATACTAAATCCATTGAGTAACGCACAGAAAACGGGTTTCTCGGAGAAACCCGTTTTCTACTCATGCAATAGGCAAAAGAGGGAATAAATAATCAGTTTTTAATAACCAGATTTAGTATTAGTAAAAATTATCAATTGAATGTTAAGAAGTGCGGAAATTGGGATTTAATACTGCTCACTTAAAACTCAAATCTGATAACTGGTAACTGGTAACTGGTAACTGGTAACTGATAACTGATAAATCCTTAGATTTCGGGTGCTTTTAGGGAATAAAGGGAGAAACTAGCGGTTTTTGCCTTTGCCTGTTGCACTAAACTGGGGACGGAATTACGCGCTAGGGCGGTTAATTTATTGGTGGTAGCATCGTAAATCGTCGTCGCCACTTTGGGATAGAGTCCAATACCGATAATTGGCACTAATAGAGAAGCGATGATAAAGACTTCCCGGGGTTCCGCATCCACTAGGGCATGGTGTTCTTCTAATTCCTTATTTTCCGGCCCGTAGAGAATTTCTCGCAACATGGACAAGAGATAAATCGGGGTGAGAATGACACCGATAGCTGCTAAAAAGACGATAATGACGCGGAAAGTGGGACTATAGGCATCACTGGTGGCAAAACCGATAAATACCATTAATTCCGCCACAAAACCGCTCATCCCGGGCAAAGCTAGGGAAGCGAGGGAACAGGTGGTCCACATGGCAAAAACTTTCTTCATTTTCTTGCCGACACCGCCCATCTCGTCTAACATCAGGGTATGGGTGCGATCGTAGGTACAACCGACCATAAAGAATAAACTCGCCCCAATCAGTCCGTGGGAAATCATCTGTAACATCGCCCCGCTGGTGCCAATATCGGTAAAGGAAGCCATACCAATCAGGACAAATCCCATGTGAGAGATGGAAGAATAGGCAATTTTGCGCTTAAGATTGCGTTGGGCAAAGGAGGTTAAGGCGGCGTAGATAATATTAACTACCCCTAAAATCACCAAAACGGGGGCGAAAACGGCGTGAGCATCGGGTAACATCCCCATATTCATCCTTAAGAGCGCATAACCACCCATTTTCAGCAAAATTCCCGCTAGTAACATGTGGGCAGGGGCAGTGGCTTCGCCGTGGGCATCCGGTAGCCAAGTATGGAGGGGGAAGATGGGCAGTTTTACCCCGTAGGCAATCAGGAAACCAGCGTAGAGGAATAATTGCAGTTTCAGGGGAAAATCCTTGCCAGCAATAGTCACCATGTCAAAGGAGACGGTATCGCCATAAAAAGCCATCGTCAGCGCCGCTACAAGGATAAAGAGAGAGCCTCCGGCGGTGTAAAGGATAAATTTGGTGGCTGCGTAGAGACGACGTTTACCGCCCCAAATAGAGAGGATTAGATAGACGGGGACTAATTCTAATTCCCAGACGAGGAAGAACAGTAACAGATCCTGTACGGCAAACACCGCAATCTGTCCCCCGTACATCAACAGCATCAGGAAGTAGAATAGTTTCGGTTTAAAAGTCACCGGCCAAGCAGCTAAGATAGCCAGAGTGGTGATAAATCCCGTTAAGATAATCAGAGGCATGGAGAGGCCATCGGCTCCTAAGGACCATCTTAGGTCAATTTCGGGCAACCATTGATAACTTTCCACTAATTGCAGATTGGGATTAGCGAAATCGTAACTGGTATAGAAAGCGTAGATAATTAGGGCAAAGTCGATTAATCCCACCGTCAGAGCAAACCATCTCACGGTTTTACCGTCTTTATCGGGAATTATGGGAACTAATAAAGCGGCGACGATGGGAAAAAGGATGATGGCAGTTAACCAAGGAAAGTTCGTTAGATTCATCGGCTGTTTTAATATTTATTTAATCGTCAGAATCGAGAAATTAAGCTAGGGCTTTTTGGCGGTTTTACCGGGGAAAACCGCTTTTTTTCTCTTGTTCTCGCGGTTACAGTTAACTGTACCTAAATCAATCTAGCAATTATTTTCCTGTCCTTGTCTATTAATATTGTTAAGTTTCAGGAGACTTCTGCCCTAATTAATTTTTGAGAGTTCAAAAATGGGAAAAATAGCGATGAGGTTGCAGAAAATCTCTAAATAAGTGGGTAGGTGTTAAAAATTGTCGGCTCCCCCCTTATTAAGGGGGGATTAAGGGGGGTAGGCAGGGTGGTTTCATAAAAGTAAAGCAAAAATTGTGTCAACTTGGTTAGCCCATAAACGCCGAGCTTGGGGAACCGTCCGAAACCCGCCACGGCGAACCAAGGTAATCAACCAACTAAATAAAATCGCCCAGTTAACGGGAGAATGACCGCCCGCCGAGACGGATTATCCTCCTTCAAGGCGACATCTTTCACCCAGTGAAACTGATTTTCAATACTCCAATGCCCCTGAATTGCCTTCAAAAAGGCTTCCACTGACAACCGTTCACTACTGATGAAATAAGCCTTCTCCTCAAAATTCTTTCCCTCCCGTTTGCCTTGACGTTCCACTACGACAAAGCTTTGTCAACCTCTCCATTTCTGCTGGAGACCTGCCGATGCTTCATATACCCTCACTTTTCTGCTTACTTGTCTGCCGTGGCTATTATCTTGAACTGTGATTTCTGAGCAAGCTGGCTCTGACAACGCTCTTTTTTCTATGGCCTTGTATAGGCTCGGCTGATTTTCTTTGACCGCCATCAGGTAATCGTGATTGGCTTCCATGATGGCGGCTGCTGTCTCCCTTTGATTGTGTAGAGCATCTACTGTGAAACACTGGCG
>NZ_JAPZSO010000148.1:0-11766 GCF_027531715.1 Microcystis sp. LE19-8.1F
TCTTCTCCTCGCTTTTTCATTTCAATTAAAACACGAGGTTTCCAAACTAAATCAGCAAATCCGGTTTTACCTTTCTTGCTACCTTTAGTAATCGCCTCCTCATAGGTTGCACCCGCTTCTAACGCACCTTTATGACCAAAAACTCGAAAGAAACGGTCTAGGAAAATCTGAGCTTCTTTCCTTTCTTTGCCAGTAATATGCTGTTGACAAAAATCAATAAATTCCTGTAAGCTTTCAAGGGTAGTAGTCATCTTTTGCTTCACTCGCTAATAGGAAATGCCCCCGATAATTTTCCAGAAATATAGTCTTTAAAGCCTTGTGGCAAGACTCCTACGAATGATAAGCACTGATTATCCCACAAAGTCGAGGAGAGCCGAAAATATGCCTCAGAAAATAGGATTGTGACCTTCAAAAACCTTGCATTATCCTTCTTTTAGTACACAAACTGGTGGGAAAAAGGAGGACAACAAAGCCTGAAACGACCGACGGCCGAAGCCTGACTCCTAACCCCACCAACAGACTTTTTCAGCAAACCCTATTGATTGTGTAAAACCGTGTGGGTAGCAGGAATAGGATAGCCCGCTTCACCGAAGGATTCATAGATAACCTTATTAGTGTCAAAATAGACCTGCCAATAGTTGTCGTTACTGCAATAGGAACGCACTGCCAAGAGAAGTCCGGAGGGATTAAATTCTAAAATTTCCACATCGGGGGTGGGATTAGTCAAAACATTGGGGATACGGCTAATTTTAGCCTTTAACAGGGCGATCGCTTCTGGGACATTTACCCCGTGACTTAATTGAGCGGTCAACTCCACACGACGATAGGGATTAGCGGAAAAATTTTGAATATTTCCAGAAAAAATGCTGTTATTGCCGACTACAGTTCTAATATTGTCAGGAGTGTTGATAGTAGTGGCAAATAAACCCAATTCCTCCACCGTGCCAGTTATACCTGCCGCAGAGACAAAATCGCCCACCTTGAAGGGACGGAACATGACTAAAAAAGCCCCGGCGGCAAAATTGGCCAACAGCCCCCCCCAAGCGGCCCCGATCGCAATACCAGTAGCGGCTAAAAGTGCGGCGAAAGAGGTGGTTTCAACGCCAAAAAAGCCCAAAATCGCCACGATCAGGACAACTTGCAGGGCAATGAGGATGAAAGAAATGATATATCTAACGATGGTAGGATCGACGTTGCCCTTGGCTAAACTGGTTTTGAGCAGATTAATCGCTAGATTAATCAACCATTTACCAATAAACCAGAGTACGATCGCCCCGATTAATTTCGCCCCGAAGCTAATCGCTAAATCCCTGATAAAGTACACTTGATTGCTAACTTGAGCCGGATCCATAGTTATTATCCTCGCAAAGAAATAAAGCTAATTTACACACAGATTATAGGGGCGAGAGGAAAAACCGAGGACCCTCTCAAGAAAAAAAACAGATTTGGTGATGGGGGGATTTTTCTTCAGTGAACAGTGAACAGTGAACAGTAAACAGTGAACTGAAAACTTACATCTGATCACTGATAACTGATTACTGATTACTGATTACTGATTTGACATTTGGGCGGTGATTACGGTGAGATCGAGCGCCCTTTCACCCCTTCTGATTCTGAGGGGTAAAGATTCACCGATTCCAGTTTTTTCCACCATTTCCTGTAACTCAGTGCCATCGCTAACCGGTTGATTATTAGCTTTGACAATCACATCCCCGCGACGGATCCCGGCTTTTTCGGCGGGGGTATTGGGTAAGACTTTCACCACCAAAATTCCCGACACTTCCGGCACGATCATGGCAGAATTGGGGTTTTGATTATTAGCCCGGGCTAAATCGGGAGTTAGATTAACCATCTGCACACCGATATAGGGATGGGCCACCTTTTGACCTGATTCTAGGGTCGCTTGTAACTGCTTGGCCCGGTCGATGGGAATGGCAAAACCGATGCCCATGGCATCAGCACGAATGGCCGTATTGATGCCGATGACTTCCCCTTGGGCGTTGAGTAAAGGACCGCCGGAATTACCCGGGTTAATAGCGGCATCGGTTTGGATAAAATCAATGCGTTTATCGGGAATACCCGCCTTAGCCGCCGAGCGCCCGATCGTGCTAATAATTCCTAAAGTTACCGTATTATCTAGACCGACGGGATTGCCTACTGCGATCGCCCAGTCCCCCACTTGTATGGATGCGGAATTGCCGAGGACTGCTACAGGTAAATTTTCCCCTTGGGGATTAATTTTCACCACGGCTAAATCAGTGATCTCATCAGTACCGCGTACTTCTCCTTTGAAGCTACGACCATCTTTTAAAGTTACCGTTACCTTATCGGCATTATCCACCACATGGGCATTAGTTAAGATTAAACCACTGCCATCGATAATAAAACCCGATCCCTGGCCCGCCACTCGCTGCTGGGTGGGAACACGAAACTGTTCCCCAAAAAACTCCTGAAAAAAAGGATCATCAAAAAAGGGGCTATTGGTACGAGTGATAATCGCTTCGGTGTCAATTCGCACCACTGCCGCACCTGTGCGGGCCACTGCCTTAGCGACAAAACTTTCCGCCGTCATCTCTGGGGGGATTCTGACCAGATCGGCGGCAGCAGTGGGCAGATTTTGAGCATTTACCGCCGCTAAACTGCTAAAACCGAGCATAACTCCCAGAAAAGTTGCCAAAGCGTGGGTAATAGTTCGCCGTAACCCTGTAGGAAGTTTCATACTTTGATCTCTGATTCTGATGTTTTAACTGTTTCTGTCCATCGGTTGACAGACCGACTATTAAAAATCTAACAAATCGACCATTCCAATTAAACTAAGACGCATCTTAACCGCCTATCCTTAGATTAGCTAACCCCCCCTTGCCGCCCCTTGCCCCCCGACCCCCCCGATGTCGGGGGGGCAGGGGGGGTGGGGGTTGGGGGGGTAGGGTTGATTCATGAATCAACCCTACCCAACCCTAGGGGTTGGGGGGGCCACACCCTGCCCCCACGAAAAACTTTTTCAGCAGACCCTAACTAATCTCTGATCACTAGCGGCGATTGCAGGGTAATATTTAAATCTCGATCGGGGTTAACAGAGTATAACTGCACGGAACTACCACCGACAATTCCCGCCGTCGGTAAACCCCATCCTGCAAGGGTTCCCACGGCTGCCCCCGCTAAAACGTCGAGAACTTCGATCTTGCGATCGCCCGTAAGAGCAGCGATCGCTGTGGCTGCCCCCGCACCGGCGACGGTTCCCCCTAAGATATCTTGAGTTTTTGCCCCTTTACGCACGGTTTCAGTGGTAGTAATTAATCGGGAAGTGGCATTGAGGGGAATGGTGCGACTACCCCCATCGAGGCGAATTTCATCGGCAATAAACCGCACACCTTGGCCCACCGCTTCTAAAGTACCCTTGACTTCACTTCCTGCCGCAATCACCACACTCCCATTCCGGTTACGAATATCTCTGGCTACGGTTAAAGTCAGAGGAATAACATCACTTTTAGAAACTAAAATTTTATCGGCTTTCTCGTAATTCAAAGGGATAACTGTTCCTGCCGGAATCGAGATTTGTTGAGCGATGAGACGTGGCCGATTAATATTACTTTGAGCGAGGACGGGAAAAGTACCGGACATGGAACCCATGAGCAGGGTAATCAGTAAAGCTGTGCTGGCTCTAGTAACAGGATTGATAGACATAGCGGTTATCCTCTCAAAAAACAACAGTGAACTTTCTCTATTTCTAGATTATTTTCTTCTGCCTGTCATGTCAGTCCCCTCAACAGGGAATTTTTTCCCTCTCTATAGGGAAAAAAGTAGAATGGCAGAATTTACCCATTTTGTCCATCGACCGCAAAGGAGAGCCGAAAAGCCTAGAATAGTAAAAAACCTCGGATTGCCATCGTCTATGGAACTCGCTGCCGGAAAAATCCTTAGTCATCGCTACCAAATTATCCGTCAATTGGGAAAAGGGGGATTCGGACAGACTTTCTTGGCCTGCGATCGCCAGTTACCCAATCAAAATCGCTGTGTGATCAAACAATTTCAACCCCAGTGCCGGGATGCCGAAACTGTAGCCATCGCTAGACGACTCTTTGAAACCGAGGCGAAAATCCTGCAAGAATTGGGCATTCATCGCCATATTCCCCGTTTATTTGCCTATTTTGAGGAAAATGGGCAATTTTTCCTCGTGCAAGAATACATTGAGGGGGAAGATTTAGCCACAGAAATTACTGCCGGTGTCTATAGGCAAGATGAAGAGAAAGTGGTGGCTTTATTAACAGAAATTCTCTCAATTCTCGAATTTGTCCATCACAAACAGGTGATCCATCGCGATGTTAATCCCTTCAATCTTATTCGTCGCCGTCAAGATAATCAATTGGTTTTAATTGATTTTGGTGCTGTCAAACAAATTAGCACGCAAGTAGTTAAAGAAGGTAAAACCATTTCTACAGTCGCTATCGGTACCCCGGGTTATTTCCCCAGTGAACAGGCCCAGGGTTATCCCCGTTTTAGTAGCGATATCTATGCCACTGGTATTATTGGATTACAAGCTTTAACCGGTAAAGCTCCCGAAGATATTCCATTGGATTCTCGCACGGGAGAAATTCTCTGGCAACATTTGGCCATGACTAGCACCGAGTTTAGTGATGTTATCGAGCGCATGATCCGCTATGATTTTCGTCAGCGTTATACCAGTGCCAGTGAAGCATTAATCGCTCTGAGAAAATTAGGTAAAATTCATCATCTCGATCCGAAAACTACCTATGGGGTGAAACCTCAAGGTCAGGTTGCTCGTCAAGGGCAATCTTGGCTAACAAAAATCTTGTTTGTCTCTGGGACAATTGGCTTAATAGCTGGTGCTTATCAGGGTTTTGACTATTGGCAAAATTCTCGTAATTCTCTTAGTTACTATCAACAAGGTCAGACTTTTTATCAACTAAAACGCTATACCGATGCCCTCAATTCCTATGGTCAAGCCTTAAAAATTAATCCCGATTATCTTGAGGCATTGCAAGGAAAAGCCGATGCTTTATTAGCTCTACAAAGATACTCGGAAGCTTTAAATACCTACGAGAAAGCTATTCAAATTAACCCAGATTCCGCTTGGCAAGCTTGGCTCGGTCGCGGGGAAGCTTTAGATAAATTAGATAAAAATCAGGAGGCTTTAGAAAGTTTTGAGCGGGTCTTATCTCTTAATCCTGCCGCTAGTCAAGCTTGGCAAGGTAAGGCCGATATCTATCTAGAACTGCAACAATATTCCGCCGCCCAAAAAGCTCTTGAAAAATTGTTAACTTTTCAACAAAATGATGCCAAAATATGGTATAAAAAGGGCTGGTCATTACAAAATCTTGAGGATTATGAAGGGGCAGTTAAAGCCTACGATCAGGCTCTAGCGATCGAGTCAGATAATGCCTTAATTTGGTATCAAAAAGGTAATAGTTTCTATCAATTAAATAAAATTAATGATGCCTTAGAAAGTTATAGCAAAGCCGGACAATTTAATCCCCAATTTTCCCAAGCTCACTATAGTCAAGGGATTATTTTGCAAAAATTAGGCCGCAACTCAGAAGCTTTGGAGGCATTTACGCAAGCAACTGAGGCCAATTCTAATTATTATCAAGCTTGGTTAAATCAAGGGGCATTACTTCATCAAATGGAAAGATTTCAAGAAGCGATCGCATCCTACGAAAAAGCTCGCCGCATTTCTTCCCAAAAAGCCGAAGTTTTTATCGGTATCGGTAACGCTTGGTATCGTTTAGGCGACTATTCCCAAGCCATAAACGCCTATCAACAGGCGATTCAAAGACAAAAAGATAACCCCGAAACCTGGAAAAGTTTAGGCAATAGTTGCTTTAAACTCGGTCAATACGAGCGAGCGATTCAAGCTTATCAAGAATCACTTCGTTATCGTTCCAATGACCGAGAAGTGCAAACACAAAAACAACTGGCAGAAACTCGCTGGCAAGAACTTCAGCAATCTCTCCAAAACCAAACCCCCAAAGTGGATAGTGAGGAACCGGTTCCCTAACTTCCGCTCTTTTTCGGCAGCTTTATCGCTTTTTACCGGTATTTCTCGGCAATAGTTCCCGTCCTTGATAAAACTGTTTTTTCAGTTCTCCCAAGCGCCAATAAACTGCCACCATAATTACAGTTAATACTGTCAGCACTGTCACGGGAATGAGGGCTGATTGACCGAAAATTAGGGCTAAAAGTGGTAAAGATAGACCAAGAATAATAGCGATCGCTAATGTTAACCCCTGAAGACGATTAATATTTTTTAAAGCCCCTTGACAAACAGCACAATTTTTGGTATGGGAGTGATAGCGTTCGAGGAGAATCTCTTTTGATTGTAGGGGGGGAAAGGGTTGACCGGCAAAAGGATCAGCTTGGTATTGATTAACCCAATTGCGATACTCGAACACAAATAAATCCGCTTTCGTGGGGAGATAACAAGCTTGACTAAAATTCCGACTATCCCCCCGAGCTTGCAGATAACGCTCTTGATAGTAGAGAAAAATCTGATCATCTTCGAGAATAGCGTTTTGATTGATGTGGGAATACCAAGTGGGAGTAAGCTTAATGAAGAATTTCGGCAGCTTAGAGTTAAATTTAAAGGGAAAACGAGCAAAGAGACGACATTCTCCCTGACGGATGGGGGTTGCATAGACAGCTGTTAAAGTCCGTCCGAACTTTTCCGAGGTGAGATCGTGGTAAATTAATCCGGGGGCGATAAAATTGCTGTATTGCTGACCTAATTGACCTTTACGCGGTCCTTCGGGCCAAATTCCCTTAAATCCCTGACGATTGGACTCGATAATTTCTAACTCCATAGGAGCGGCATTGGCCCGATTACCGATGGTGAGATGATGGGTATAGGGAACATGACTAGAATCGATAATATTTTCGATTAAAGTGACGGCTGAGTAGGGTAGATCTCGGAAGGTATCCAAACAAATCCAAGCATCAGCATCCTCCTCCATGGGTTCAATAATTGGAATCGCAGTCAGGGGAGCATTTTCGGGATTACCCGCATAAACGAATAATAATCCCTGACGGATAGCCGTGGGTAAAGACCGCACACAAGCGCGTCGAGAGGTGTTAGCTTGACTGTTTTCCGGTTGTTGGGGAATAAATTCACAGTTTCCTCCTCCGGAAAAAGACCAACCGTGATAGGGACATTCTAGATGTCCGCTTTCGTTAAGACGACCTTCTGAGAGAGGAGCGAGACGATGGGGACATTTATCCTCAAAAACTCGCCATTCTTGCTGATTTTTGTCCCACCAAATCACTAAATCCTCTTCTAGTAGGGTAAAGCGTTGGGGCTGCTTTTTGTCTAAATCTTTGACGTAGTAGATAGGATACCAAACTTGACGACAATCAAAGCGATCGATATCTGTTCCCCCGACGGGATGGGTAGCAGTGCTGGTCAGCATAAATTTTAAAATAAGTTAACATTTCTCCTCCAAAATCTAACAAATTTAATCGACAAAAGGGGGACAGATGCCGGTATCTGCTGGGGAAACAAACACCGGCGCTATATTTTGGGGTGATAATTAAAGGGTAGTTTCCCATGGATAAAGCGAGCATGGGAGAAGGATCAAGATAAAACTAAGGGGAGTTTACCAGAATGTCCGGAGAAACCGTCACTTATTCCCTAGAAACCGTCTTAAAGGATATCAAAGACAGCGTTAAGGATGTTAGTCAAAAAATAGATAATCTACAAAGGGACGTTAATCAAAAATTTGACAAGATTGATGAGCGCTTTGACAGAATCGATGAAAGATTAAATAAAGTAGAGATAGGATTAGCTACTTTGACCGAGAAAGTAGTAGGGATGGATAAACGACTGGAAAAGGTGGAAAACGAACAAGTTAAATCGATAGGATTGGTCGCTTTAACCGAGAAAGTCGGGGGGATGGATAAACGACTCGAAAAGGTGGAAAGTGAACAGGCTACCATGATTAAAGCGATTTCTGACCTCCAGGGATTCCGAGGTCTGATTCTGCCGATCATTGTCGGTGCGCTCAGTGCTACTATTGGTGCGGTGATTACCGTAGCGGCAAAAATGTTGTTGATCGGCAATAGTCCCTGATCGAGATAAGATTAATTCTCGTGGTGATAGGGAGGACATTTGTGAATAAACTAAGCATTCTGGTTCTGCACGGGCCGAATTTAAACCTATTGGGGAAAAGAGAGCCAAATCTCTACGGTAACGTCAATTTAGAGACGATTAACCAGTTTTTAAGCGAAGAAGCTACCCGTTTAGGGGTGAATTTAACCGCGCACCAGTCCAATCAGGAAGGGCAATTAGTGGACTGGATTCAGCAAGCATGGGGTCAGCAGGACGGTATTTTGATTAATGCGGGAGCTTATACTCACACCAGTATCGCCATCCGCGACGCACTGTTAGGCACAAAAATGGCCTGTGTGGAAGTACACTTAAGCAATATTTACAAACGCGAGTCTTTTCGTCATCATTCCTACATTGCCGATATAGCCATCGGACAGATTAGCGGTTTTGGGGCCGAAAGTTATCGCCTAGGATTATGGGCATTAGTCGATTATTTGCAAAAGAATAGAGAAGGCTAATTAGGGCTTGCTCAATAAATCTAAAAACCTTGTTGGGTAAGACTTTTAGACTTTTTGGTTTCCAAAAAGTACCGTATCTGGGAGTGATCGGGTGGAAAATTCAGGTACTTTTTCCCTGAAAATTAGGTAATTGACCCCCTCAAAATCGCTAAAACCCTACACCCTACACCCTACACCCCACACCCTGCCCCCAGGAAAAACTTTTTGCCGCAAACCCTAATTAGGCAAGGGATTCTCCCACTTCTAAGAGGGGACAAAAGGGAAAATAGGGGGAAACCGTCCAACGATAGAATTTTTTGCTGCTGGTGGACTGAAGATTAAAACGCAGGGAAACAAAGGGGAAAAAGGGAGATACGGAACAATTCCAACTGAAAGCCGGCTTAGAAGTGCTATTATCGCCCTGCAAAGACCAAGCAGGGTATTGAAAAACCTCCCGGACGAGGGATTTTCCTTCATCGCTAACTTGGGCGCAGCTGCGACTAATGCCCGAAACCAAACAGAGACTATTACTGACACAATTATCATTAGAAGCCACGATCAGGATATCTTCCCCGGTGGTGGTTAGTTCAAAAGCGATAAAATCTTCAGCTTGCCAACGACTAAGGACTTGTCCCCGGGCATTCTGGTAGATAGCGCTGCAGTTTTCGGGATCGAGAAGACGATTACTATCGGGAGCTAAGTAACCGCAAACCTTGCCCATCAGACGAGTTCCATCCTGAAACCCATACACCCAATCAAAGGTATCGATTTTAGCGGCCCTTTGATTGCTTTTGTTGACCAATAGTAATCGATCGCTGACCACGGTTATTAATTCTCAATAAAACTAAGCTTCCCCTAGTAACAAAGGTATCACTAAATACTAATTTCCCAAGGAAAAGATTTATTAATCTTAACTTGTCGGTACCGGGGGAGAGTGAACTGGTCAGCTTAAATCAAGGCCAAAACCTGCTATCTTATGGGGAGACAAAAATTATCTAGATCTTGTTTTAGCGAGTGGTAGTAAGGGCATGGCGTACAAGCGGGTATTATTAAAACTGAGTGGGGAGGCCCTGATGGGCAATCTCGGCTATGGGATCGACCCGATGGTGGTTTCCGCTATCGCCCAGGAAATCTCCGAAGTGGTTGACCAAGGCATCCAATTGGCGATCGTGGTCGGTGGGGGCAATATTTTTCGCGGGGTGAAAGCCGCCTCGGCCGGCATGGATCGGGCCACGGCCGATTATATTGGTATGATAGCAACAGTCATGAACGCTATGACCTTGCAGGATGCCCTAGAACGAGCGCAAGTATCGACTAGGGTATTAACAGCGATCGCGATGCAGGAATTAGCTGAACCCTACATCCGCCGGCGGGCAATCCGTCATCTGGAAAAAGGTCGGGTGGTGGTTTTCGGTGCGGGATCGGGTAATCCTTTCTTTACCACCGATACCACGGCGGCCCTGCGCGCTGCCGAAATCGATGCGGAAGTGGTGTTTAAAGCGACGAAAGTGGATGGAGTTTATGATTCCGATCCCTCCCATAACCCTAAGGCGCGACGCTTTCAAAGTCTCACCTACGGTCATGTGCTGACTCATGATCTGCGGGTGATGGACGGAACAGCGATCGCTCTGTGCAAGGAAAATAATATCCCGATAGTTGTTTTCGATCTGTCGGTAGCAGGTAATATTGTTCGCGCTGTCAAAGGTGAACCCGTTGGAACATTGGTAGGAGGATTCTGTGAAGTTAGCTGAAGTTCAAGACCACATGCAGAAAACCGTCGAATCAACCCAGAGAGCTTTTAATACGATTCGTACCGGCCGCGCAAATGCTTCTCTTTTAGATCGGATCGTGGTGGAGTATTATGGCATGGAAACTCCTCTGAAGTCCCTAGCGACAATTAGCACTCCCGACGCAACCACGATCGCCATTCAACCCTTCGATCGTACCAGTATGGGGGCGATCGAAAAGGCGATTTCTCTCTCGGACGTGGGTTTAACTCCCAGTAATGACGGTCAGATCATTCGTTTGAATATCCCTCCCCTCACCAGTGATCGCCGCAAGGAATTGGTCAAATTGGCGGCGAAATTGGCCGAAGAAGGAAAGGTGGCGATCCGCAATATTCGCCGGGATGCGATCGATGCTATCCGTAAACAGGAGAAAAGTCACGAAATTTCTGAGGATGAATCCAGGGATTTACAGGATCAAGTGCAGAAATCTACCGATAAATTTATCGCCAAAATCGAGGATTTATTAGCGACAAAAGAAAAAGATATCATGACCGTTTAAGTTTTTTTCTCCTAAGGGATAGAACAGGCTTTTTGTCTGTTCTATTTGGCTTTTTATCCCTATGGAAAAGGTATAGGGTAGTGGGAAGGTTTGGGGGTGAAGTCTTTCAGTTACTTATACCATTTTTCACAAGTAATGGCAGAAATGGTTAATTGCCCTCACCCCCAACCCCCCACCCCCCCCGACATCGGGGGGGTCGGGGAGGGTGGGGGGTTGGGAGAGGGGAGTAAGATACCTGCCACGAATAAAGAAAAATGGTATTATGTACGGGTAAAATGCTATAATTATTGTGGGAAAAACTCATCTTGCTTGAAAAAAATTTATTGAGCGATTCAGGAAATTATGAAAATGAAACGCTATCAACTTCTTCAAGAAAAACGAGAGAATATTATAAAAATTGATCGAAAACATGGGGCATTTAATGTTCTAATATTTGGACCAGTTGCTAGAGGCGAAGACAGCAATGACAGTGATGTTGACTTTTTAGTAGAAATGGAACAAGGGCGCAACTTATTAGATAGAATTGGTTTAATTCAAGACTTAGAAGATTATTTAGGCTGTAAAGTTGATGTGGCTACTATTAACAGTTTACGAGATTGTTTTCGGGAAAGAATCATGAAAGAGGTGATTCCTTTATGAATGGTGATTTAATTTATTTAGGTGATATTTTAGATAGAATTGAACGAATCGAATCTTATACACAGGGGGGAAAAGACAGATTCTATCAATCTTTATTAATTCAAGATGCAGTGATTCGCTGTTTTGAAGTCATTGGAGAAGCTGTTAATGGGACTTAAACAAATTTCAAGCCCAAATGTAGCCCAAAGCCGCTTTGTGAGCGGAAAAGACATCAATATTCTGCGTTAGCCAAGGGAAAAAACGAAAAGACATCGCTGTACGAAAAGCCTCCAAAGCATCAGTAAA